>DATLYJ010000017.1 GCA_035574915.1 Dehalococcoidia bacterium
AGCCTTGGCAATGAGGAATTGAAGACGGAAGTTTTCGCCGGGGAGATTACGGCCCTGGAGCTGGACGTGACCATGGGGGGCACGGTCGAGCTCCTCGTGCGCGCCTTCGACCGCGCACACCGGCTGCACCGCGGCCGCTTCAGCAAGGTCTACCGCAACATGAAGGACAGCGACATCGCGCGGGAGATCGCAGCCGCCGTTGGCCTCAGGGCCGACGTCAAGGAAACCCGCGAGGTGCACGAGTACGTCTTCCAGGACAACGAGACCAACTGGGAGTTCCTGCAGGACAGGGCTACCCGCCTGGGCTTCGAGCTGCAGGTCAGGGACAAGACGCTCGTCTTCAAGCCGCCGCCCAGCGCGCCCTCGAAGGAAGTCTCCCTCGCCTGGCAGGGCGAGCTCCTGTCTTTCAGGGCCCGCATGGTGACCGGAGAACAAGTCAACGAAGTCGAAGTCCGTGGTTGGGACCCCGTCAACAAGAAGCCGGTCAGCGGCATCGCCAGGCAGCCCAAAGGGACGCCGGAAGTCGGCGAGTCGCGCTCGGGCGGCCAGGTGGCGCAGTCCGCGTTTCAGAAGCCCGCGAAGTGCCTGGTGGCCCGCCAGCCTATCTATAGCCAGGCTCAGGCGGACTTACTCGCCCAGACCGTGCTCAACGACCTGGCCGGGACCTTCATCACGGCCGAGGGCGTTGCCCTGGGCGACCCCGAACTCCGGCTTGGCAGCGAGGTGAACCTGTCCAAAGTGGGCAAGCAGTTCACCGGCAAGTACGTGGTCACCCAGATAGCCCACGTCTACCAGCCGGACAGCTACACGATCGAGTTCGAAGTAACGGGCCGGCGTTCCACAGACCTCGTTAGCCTCGTATCTCAGCACGCGGCCCCGGAGATGCACGTCCTCACCGGCCTGGTCTCGAACGTCAAGGACGACCTCGACCTCGGGCGCGTCAAAGTGAAGCTTCCGACCTTCGGCCCGGACATCGAGAGCAACTGGTGCAGGGTCGCCGCCCCCGGGGCGGGGCCCAACCGCGGCATGCAGTATCTGCCGGAGCTCAATGACGAAGTCCTGCTCGTCGGCTCTGACATCAACCACCTCTACGTACTCGGCGGCCTCTGGAGCAAGAGCGACCCCCCGCCACTCAAGAACTCCGCCGCCGTCGACGGCAAGGGCCAGGTGACGAAGAGAGTCATTCAGTCGCGCACCGGCCACCAGATCCTGCTCGATGACAGCGACAGCGGTGGCTCGATCACGATCGTCGACTCCACGGGCAAGAACCGCCTGTTCATCAACACTGCCACCAAGGACGTCGAAATCGAGGCGACGGGGAACATCAAGCTCAAGGCGGCGAAAGGGATCGAGCTCGAAGCCGGCACGGATGTGAAGATGAAGAGCGGGACTCAGTTCGAGATCGAGGCGACGACGAACCTCAAGGTGCAGTCCCAGATGCAGGCGACCTTCAGCGGGCGCCTCGGCGCATCACTGGGCAGCACTACTCAGCTCACCATCGGCGCACCATCCATCAACCTGGGGCCCACGGCATGAACGACACAGGTAGCGCAAGGTCTATTCTCGGCATCGGCTGGCACTTTCCCGTGCGCGTCGACCGCCGGCTCGAAGGGGAAGCGGCAGCTCCCGACCGTGGCAAGGGCGGCATCGCACTCTCGCGCTACGAGGACGACATCGAGCAGGCCATCCGCATCATTCTCTCGACGACCAAGGGCGAGCGGCGCATGCGGCCCACTTTCGGCTGCGACATCCATGACCTGGTCTTCGCGCCCATGAACGCCACTACGTTCGGCCTGATCCGCCACTACGTCGAGGACGCCCTGGACATGTGGGAGCCTCGCATCACGGTCGTCGAAGTCCTGACTCTGCCATCACCATCCGAAGGGCGCGTCGACGTCATCATCAACTACGAAGTGCGCACCACGAAGGACCGGCGCACGCTGGTTTATCCCTTCTACACCATTGGCGAGGACGACGTATGACAACCATGATCCCGATGAACGAGCGCCGCCTCGACCTGCGCGAATTTCAGGACATCGTCGATGAGGCCCGGCGGCTGATTCCTCGCTACTGCCCGGAGTGGACGGACCACAACGTTAGCGACCCCGGCATCACGCTCATCGAGCTTTTCGCCTGGATGACGGAGATGATCCTTTACCAGATCAACCGCGTCCCGGACGAAATGTACGAGAAGTTCCTGGAGCTAATCGGCGTCCAGAGGCGCCCGCCTGAGCCCGCGCTCGCCGACGTCACCTTCTTTCTCTCCGGCGCCATCAACCGGCCGGTGGTCATACCGCCGGACACGGAAGTGGCGACCGACCGCACGGAGTTCCAGGAGGCGATCATCTTCTCCACGGTCGAGCCCCTCGTGATAGCGCCTGTCACGCTCAAGGGGCTACGGGCCTGGCGAGAGGGCCAGGGGTTTGAGGACTACCTGCCATACGTCACGAGCGGCCTGGTGCAGGCGCCGATCTTCAATGACGAGCCGGTGGAAGGCGACGCCCTCTACATCGGCTACGAGAAGGACCTGCGCGGCGCCAGCCTGGTGATCGGCCTCGACTGCCAGGAGCTCGAGGGCGTCCACGTTGACCCGCGCGACCCGCCGCTGGCGTGGGAGTACTACTCCTCGGCGCGCCGCGCCTGGGCGCCCCTGCGGCTGCTGGACCAGTCAGGGACGGGGCGCCTGCGCGAGCCCGGCGCAATCGACCCGACGCTGGGCCTGAACCATCCCGGCGAAATATACGTGCACGTCCCCACCGACTCCACGCCGCAGGTAATCGACGGCATCGAGGCCACCTGGCTCCGGGTGCGATACCTGGAGAAGGAAGGCCAGGGCTACACGACATCGCCGCGAGTCACTGGCATCTCCACGGCCTGCATCGGCGGTACCGTCCAGGCGCGCCAGGCCCAGCTCATTCAGGACGAGTTCCTGGGCCGGAGCGAGGGCGTCCCCGGCCAGACCTTTACCCTGAGCGTCACACCGGTGATCCGGGAGACGAAGCCGCATGTAATCGAGGCGGAACTCGACGGCGAGGTCACGGAGTGGGTCGAAGTGGAGGACTTCGCGGAATCGGGGGAGACGGACAAGCACTTCATGATCCACTACCCCACGGCCCAGGTGCGCTTCGGCCCGGCCGTCCGGGCCAGAGACGGCACCCAGAGGCAATACGGCGCGGTGCCACGCAAGGGCGCGAACCTGGTGCTAAAGGGCTATCGCAGCGGTGGCGGCACCGGAGGGAACATCGGCCAGGGGACCATCACGCAGTTGAAGTCCTCCGTCCCCTTCATTGGCTCTCTGACGAACTACGAACCCTCGCGGGGCGGCCTGAACGAAGAGACCCTCGACGAAGCGAAGTTGCGCGCCCTGGCAGTCCTGAAGCACCCCGTGACGGCCGTAACCCGGGAGGACTACGAGCGTCTCGCGCTCGAGGTCGAGGGCGTCGGGCGCGCTCGCTGCCTCGCTGCCGGCCAGGACGGGAGCACCAGTCCAGGTACAATTCGTCTTCTGCTGGTGCCCGGGTTGGGCAACATGGAGGAGGAGCTTACGCCCGAGATGCTCATGCCCACCCCGGAGTTGATCCAGGCCGTCGCCGCTCAGCTCGAGGCCCGCAAGACGCTGGGCACGGTCGTCGAACTGCAGCCGGCGCCACTCGCCTGGGCGGAAATCGACGCCCACATCTACGTGACCAGGAGCACCGACCCGGCGCGCGCCCAGGACATCGCCGTAAGGCGACTGAGGGCGCTGCTCCATCCCTCGCCGGCGAACGGAGGGAGCGCGAACTTCGGCGCGGCCATCACCGTGTCGCAGATCGCCGGCGTCCTCCAAAGCCTGCCGGGCGTGGTGTACATCGAACGTGTCAGGCTGCGCCGCCAGGGCGACCCCAGCGAGCTAACCCGGCTTCAGCCGCCCCCGGATACGTTGCTCGTGCTTGGTCACTGTTACGTGCTGGCGGAGGTTATCGAAGACTGATGGCAGGCAACGGCGTCACCCTGGAGGAGAGCACCTACCTGCGATACTTGCCGGCCATCTACCGGCAGGACATGTTCATGGGTCGCTTCCTGCGCATCTTCGAAGATGTGCTTACGCCCGTGCAGGGCCTGGTGAACACGCTGACCTTCCAGTTCGACCCCACGGTTGCATCTCCGGCCATGATGGCGCTCCTCGCCAGTTGGGTCGGCGCCGAGCCGCCCGAGGGCCTGGACGAGATCAGCGCTCGGCGCTTCGTCAAGCAGAGCATGACCATCCACAGGTCGCGCGGGACGAAGGAAGCGCTGCGGGCGGCGCTGGACCTCGTGACTGGCCGCCGGGCATACATAACCGAGTACTCGCCCGGTCTGGTCCTGGGCGAGGACGCGAGCCTCGGCCTCAACACCGCGCTCGAGGACGGCGCCCCTCTGCGCTTTCACGTGGCTTTCGACTGCGCTGAAGACGAGGTTGATCCGCGTATGGTGCATGCTATAATTCAGCGCCTTAAGCCGGCCCACGTTGGCTACACAATTTCATTCCGCCCGGGGGCGTAGGTCAGGTTATGACCATACCTCTCCATCCGCCGGTGCGAGTACATCCATTCACCGGCCTGGTTATCGATGTAGACACGTGGGCCACGGCTCACGACTATCATCGTCGCCAGCAGCAGCTTCACCTCCTGACCCTCCATGGCAGTGGCATCGGTTACGGCCTGGATGTCCTGCCGACTGACCCGCCGAGCGACACCCTGATCGTCGAGGCCGGCGTCGCCATCGACGCGCTGGGCAATGTGATTGTCGTACCGGAGCGCCAGCGGGTCACGATCTCGGATGGCGATGCGACGAGCTACATCGTCCTCGATTATGTGGAGAGCATTCCCGCGGCCTCCGAGGTGAAGGACACCAGGGCCCGCGTCGTGGAGGACTTCCGGCTGCGGGTCCTGCAGGCCCTCCCCGAAGCGCCGGCCCTCGAGCTAGCGCGCGTAGTGCGCTCCGACACGTCTGCCGCGATCGTGGCCGCCGCCAACCCCTGGGAGCCCAAGGCCAACGAGGTCGACTGCCGTTTCCGCATCCGGCTCACGCAGCGGGGGCCCAGGCCCCTGAGCGTTGGCCTCGTCGTGCACGGGGACGGTGCCGACCTGGCCGGACACCTTGCCGGCTTCCAGTACTTCCTCAGAGAGCTCGAACGCGAAGGCGTGCGCGCCGCCACCGTGCGGGCATCCGATGGCAACATCCCGAGTACGGACCTGGTGTACCTGACCGGACCGGCAGAAACTGCGCTTCCCGCCGCCCTAACGAAGCGAGTCGCCGAGCGCGTGTCCAAGGGCGGCTGGATTTTCGCTGATGCCTGTGGCCCCGGCACCCAGATGGTGCAGTCGCTGACCACTGCCCTCAAAGGCAGTCACGAGACCGCGGCCAGGGCCGAGTCACTAGTCCTCACCTCCCATTACGTCTTTGGGACTCCCCCTGCCGGGGCCTTCCCCACGAAGGAGATCATCTGGGCGGAGAAGGCCCTGATATCGCCGAGAGATTACGGTTGCGCCTGGGCGGGCCGTCGTGGCGACCAGGTCTTCCAGCGAGACCTCATCCGAAGCGCGCTCGAATTCGCAACAAACGTCGCTTTCGGTGTCCTGCACGAAGTCGACCCGAGGTAGCCGCGTGCCTCACACCAGGCCAGCCACCACGGTGACGCGGCGCACCGCGGGACAGGGATAGCTCAAGTGGCGGGAGTGCAGCAGTCGCCAACGCTCCGAGTGTCCATCTCCCCCGAATCTGAGCGCATTGCTCCCGGCGAGAAGGCCGTCTTTTCGGTCACGATCGTCAACCTGGGACAACAGGCGCAGAGCCAGGAAATCGAAGTCCTTGGCCTGCCGGGCGCCTGGTTCAGCGTCGACTTCGACTCCTCGCGCCTGGCCTTCGAGGGCGAGCAGCGGACTGCGTCCCTTGTGGTTTCAGTCCCCCCGGACGGTGAGCCGGGCTCATATCCCTTCCGGGTCGAAGTCCTCGCAGGAGAGGACTCCAGCGTCGCAGAAGCGTCACTGGAGGTAGTCGCCGAAGGCGCGGCCGGGGACGCGGGCACCTCTTCGCCTCCAGCGGCAGCCCCGAGAGAGGCGCCACCGGTCATCTCATTGAGCCCCGCGTTGGTCGTGTGGCGCGGCGAAGGCCAGAACATGGAGCGCCTCACCCTGAGCGTCGGCAACCCAGGCGACGCGGACGCGGTATACGCCGTACAGGTCACAGGTCTGGACCAGGCCTGGTACAACCTCGCGCCGGTGCTGCGGGTGCCCGCCGGCCAGATCCTCGAGACCGAAATGCGCTTGCAGCCGCCGGCTACGGCGAGGCAGGGCGACTACCCGTTTCGGGTGACAGTGGCCGCCGAAAGACGGCCCGAGGTCGCCTCGACGGCGTCCGGATGGCTGTCGATATCCAAGCGTCAGGGCGCCGCCGCTCCGGCGCCTGCACCCACCCCGGAGCGCGTCGTCTTCACGCCGCCTCCTCAGACGGAGCCTCTGCCCGAGCTCTCGCTGGCGCCCCGGACGACCTTTCGCTTCGGCCCGGCGGACGTGTCGGAGAACGCCATCCTGACGATTCAGAACCGCGGCAAGGTAGCCGAACGCTACCAGCTCTCCGTCTCCGGCATTCCGGAGGACTGGATCGGCTTTGCAACCTCAGAGGTCCGGCTGGAGCCTGGCGCCAGTACCCAGGTCCCCTTGCGCATCACGCCGCGGACAGGAGCGGACTGGCCCGCCGGTGACTACGAGTTCCGCGTTCGGGCTGCTCCAGTAGCCTCTCCCGGGCTCTATGCCGAGGTCGGCGGGCTCATTTCCATAAGCGGCGTCGCCAGCTTCGACGCTCGGCTTGCCCCTGTGCAGGCAGAGGGCGGCACGGCGACCTACACGCTCACAGCCGTGAACACTGGCGACCTCCCCCTCTCGCTGACGCTCGAGGCCGCGGACCCGGAGAAGATGTGCCGCTTCAAGTACGACCCGCCGCGAGACCTCAGCCCAGGCCAACAGGCGGTAGTGCGGCTAAAAGCCGGTGCCAGGCGGAACGGCATCATCGGTTCGCGCGAGACATTCGACTTCCGTGTACGGGTCTTGCCCTCGGGCCAGCCGCCAAGCGCCGCCAAGCTGTTGGACGCCCGCTTTGTCCACAAGCCGCTGCTCGGATACCGAAGCCTCTTCCTTGTCTTCTTCGCGGCGCTGATCGTCGGGCTCGTCGCGCTGGTCCTGAAGTTTGCTTCGCCGGTGGTCGCGGACGCCGCCACATGGATAGGTTGCCAGCTTGACGGCAGCTATCGCCTCTCGGCTGACTCACTCTCGATCAGGAAGCCCGAGTGCGGCGGGCGTCAGCGCGCGGACGACCTCCTCGACTGGCAGCGGAGCCGGCCGGCCTCGCGGGTGGCGCCTGGCGTTGGCTTTCCCGTGCCTGCTGCTCTGCCGCCGTCTCCGAAAATGACTCCATGGGGTGAAGCGACTTGACCAACCGGCTTCCCCAGTCGCCTCTCCTGGGCCTCACCATTGCCCCGGACTCGCAGCACATCGAGCCCGGCGAGCAGGCGGTCTTCCTCCTCTCGATTGAGAACAAGAGCCGGGAGGCTCAGACACAGAGTCTGGAGATCGCCGGCCTTTCCCAGGACTGGTATCGGGTCGATTTCGACGCCCGGCGGCGCGTTTTCCCGGGCGAGCAGCGGTCGGCAACCCTCCTGGTGTCCGTGCCGCGGTCCGAGGCCTCGGCCATCCATCAATTCACGGTAACAGTGCGCGCGGCCGGCGCCGAGAGCAGCGTGGCCGGCACGCTCGAGGTGCGCGGCGCGGTAGTGGCGCCCGCCCCTCCGCCGCCTCCGGAACAGCCCGCGGAGGCGCCCGTGCCCCCACCCGCCGTGTCCCTGAGCCCCCAGGAGGTGTCCTGGCAGGGCCAGGGCGAGGAGGTTCTGCGGGTCAACGTCCGCAACAACGGCGAGAAGGAGACGTCCTACAAGCTCAGCATCCAGGGGCTGCAGAGAGGCTGGTTCACTGCTCCCTCAGGCCTCTCCGTGCCACGCGGCCAGGTCAGGACCGCCGAGGTGCGGATCCACCCTTCGGCCCGCGCGTCTCAGCGGGACTACGCTTTCAAGGTAATCGTGACCGCCGAGGAGGGGGGCGCCCGCAGCGAGGTCGAGAGCCGGCTCAGGGTCGGCGCGCCGGCGGAGAGCCCTCGGGCTGCGGGTGGCGGTATGGCGCCGATATCGGTCCAGCCAGAGCCAGCGCCGACGCCGCGGGCGCAGGCCGCGCCCGTACTGCCGCCGGAGGTCACCCTTGGCCCGCGCACGACGTTCCACTTCGGCACGGGCGACGTCGCGGCGCAGGCAATCATCACCGTGCAAAACCGGAGCCGCCTCATCGAGGGCTACACCATCGCCATCGAGGGGATCGCCGAGGAGTGGTACGACTTGCCGATGACCCAGGTCCGGCTCGAGCCGGGCGCGAGCGCCCAGGTGCCCTTGCGCCTGACGCCGCGCGCCGGCGGCACCGCCGTACCCTCCGGCGAGTACAGATTCCGTGTGCGAGTCGCCCCTCACAGCTTCCCGGACTCCTTCGCGGAAGTCGGCGGCGTGATCTCCATTGCCGGGGTCGCAGCCTTCGACGCTCGACTTACGCCGGTGCAGACGGCGGGGCGCAAGGAGAAGTTCAAGCTCACGCTCCTGAACACTGGCGGCGTCCCGCTGAGTCTCCTCATCGAAGGTTCCGACCCCGAGGGCATGTGCACCTTCCGCTATCCACCGCCGCCGAACCTGGAGCCGGGCGAACAGGCTGTCGTCCCCATCTGGGTCGGCGCGCGGCGGAACGGGTTCGCCGGCCAGCCGAAGGCGCTCGACGTGCAATTCCGCGTGGCTCCGGCCGGCAGCACCTCCACGGCCGCCCGCACTTTCAACGCCCGCTTCGTCCACGAGCCCTTCCTGAGCTCGCGGATGCTTTCCCTCAGCGCGCTGTTCGCGGTCCTGGCGATGGTCATCGGTATGATCTTCGTGTTGGGCACGTCGAAGGTTTCGCACGCCTTCACGGTGATTTCCTGCGGCTTCGATGACGACTATCGGGAGTTCAGTGGCGGGCCCGTGCTGGTGCGGGAGAAGTGTGGCGGCGCCCCGATACCCTGCCAGAAGGGGTTCTGCGCCGCGATCGGCGAGACTGTCGTGCCGACGACGCCCACCGCGAGGCCCAGCACGCCATCGCCCACGGCGGTGGCTACGCCGACCACGGGGCCCCCGGCCTGTGTGAGTGCGCCAGACATAGGCCTCGCTGTGGGACGGAACGTCACTCTCAGGGAAGACGCCCGCATCCGCGCCGACGCTGGTGTGAATCAGCAGATTGTGGGTCGAGGTAACAACCGTCCAGGGGTGGTAGTGTCAGGGCCGAAGTGCGTCGACAACCTCGTCTGGTGGGAGGTCGACTCGGGGCTGCGCGGCTGGACCGCCGAGCGGGACGAGAACGGCGTACAGTTGATCCTGCCCCGATAAGACGGGCGGCTCACTTGCCGCGGATGACCTCGAACAGTCTCCGGGTCTCCTCCGATGGCGGCAGCCCCAGTTCGGCCTTCAAGACCTCCTCGCAGGCACGATACTGCTGGAGCGCCTGCGAGCGGTTGCCAAGGCGCCAGTGGGCTTGCATCAGCCAGCGGTGGGCAGCCTCGTCGAAGGGCTCCTTTTTCACCATGAGGCTGGCGTAGTCGAGGACGGAGCGCCAATCATCGTCCTTCGCCGATTGCGTCGTGACCCAGCTCAGCGCCTGGTAATAAGCGGCGCTCAGGGTGCGTCGCGGTTCGACAACCCACTCTTCGTAGGGGTCGCTTTCTAAGAGCTCGCCGTGGTACATCGCGAGCGCGCTCACAAGGTGTGAGCGCGTGCCGGCGGTGTCCCGCGACTCCAGGGCCTGGCGCGCCGAGGCAAGGCGCTGCTGGAAGTCCCACAGGTCCGTGGAGACGACGGAGGGGTCGAGGCCGCAGGCGCCCTGCCTGACGAGCACGCACTTCGCGGACTCTGCCGCCACTTCAGCGAGCGTCGACCGGATCTGGTGGATGGCGATGCTGAGGTTGTTGGAGCCGCGTGCGGGAGGCGCATCCGGCCAAAAGAGATCGATCAGGACGTCACGAGGCACCATGCGGCCCTTTTCCATGGCCAGATACGCTAGCAACAGACGCGCCTTCTTGCTCGGCCAGCGAGTTACGCTACGGCCCGCCGCCTCCACGTCGAATGACCCGAGGAGGCTAATGTGCACCAGGGCGCTGTCCCGGACCGGAGCCTCCGGCCTCTGCGATGGCGGTGCCGGCGCCGGCGTCCTCACGGCCAGCAGGATCTCCTGACTCAGGCGCAAGAGGTGGTCGAGCTCGCGCCTGGACTCCGCCGCGATGGCGTGCAGGGACTCCAGGTTGCGCAGGATCGCCGGAATCCGCGCGTCCTCCTGTACCGAAGGCACCATTCCGAGCACGAACGGCAAGGCAGGGTAGGTGCCAATCAGGGGTTGAAGCTCGGGGCTGGTGGCGGTAGGCACGCCTGTCCCCTTGAAGCAAGTACAGGTCCTGGACGCGGCGTAATCCTACACAGGATGGCCCCGCCCGACAACAGCCCGCTCTGTGAACCTCGCCACGCCGGGCGTCAGGCGAGCGAGCCAACGCCCTCCGTTTCCCCGAAGGCGGGTATGGCGGCGCGAGGTGAAGCAAACGCAGCCCTGCGCCTAACAGAACGCGAAGCGGTCAGGAGACGCCGTTGGCGGCCTGCCGCCGGACGGCGCCCAGCACGAACAGCGCCACGCCCGCAAGGCTGAGAATCACACCCGCGACTAACAGGAAGCCCCGGCCGTCGGAGCCACCACCGCCCGTCCCGGGAAGCGATGCTGGCAACTCCGCGCTGGAAGGGGTCGCCACTACGCAGGACCCGGAGACGGCGGCTTCCAGGGCCGGCAGGGTAGCGGTCGCGGTTGCGGTAGGCGTGTCAGCGCCGGCCGGCGTCTGCGTCGGGGAGGGGCCGGCGGGCAGGGTCGCCGTGGCGAGGGACGTCGAGGTAGCCGTGACCGTCGGCGGAGGCGTGGCCGTCGAGGTGGACGTCGGAGCGGCGGTCGCGGTGCTGGTCGGGGTGTCGGCGGGTGCGCTGGTGGAGGTCGCGGTCGTGGTCGCCGTGGCGGTCCAGGTAGCGGTGCTAGTCGAAGTCGCCGTGCTGGTCGAAGTAGGCGTGGGGGTACAGGTGGCGACCGGCGTTATAGTAGCCTCACAAGCGGGACCGGGGAGGGTGACGTGGCCGTCGTGCGTGTGGCCGCCGCCGGCCTGCACGTGGCCCTGGATTGTGCCGGTCCCAGGGTAGTTCGCGACCAGCACGAAGGAGACCTGCTCCGAAGCCGCCGTGCCCTCGGGGCCCTGGAGGATGTTCTCCCACTTGATGCCCCGGAAGCCGCTTCCGTGCCCGTGCCCGTCGCCATCCTGCCCGTAGCTACCACCGTCGCTGACGGAGACGACGTTCGAGAAGCAGCCGCTGATTACGAAGTGGCTAAGCTGGTGGGGCCTGCCGTCCCAGTACAGCGTGTAGAACCAGGTCGATTGGCCCGGAGCGGGCGTGTCGTAGTGCACGCCGTCGAAGCTCAGCGAGAAGTTGGACGCCTCGCCGTCAAAGGGCGAAGGGGCGGCGGCCGTTTCGCTCCTCATGGCGAGGAAGAGCAAGAGCGCGCCGAGTGTTAGTAGAAGCGCTGCAGGACCGGTGTGCCAGGATATCTTGCGCGACAAGGCGACCTCCATCCCGGAAGCACTTACCGTGCTTCCGGTTCTGATATCGGCACCTTAACGAGCGCCCGCTAGGGGTGAGGGGCACCTTTCCGGAAGGGCGAATGGGCTTACAGGAGTGCAGCTGGCTGGGCAAGGCGGCGTGCTGGATGACGACAACGCTTTTGCGATGGATGCGCTCGGCAGCGACGATTCGCCTGCCGCTTTAGACCTTCGTCCAATGTCCTCCATGCGGGCGGACGATGTCGTAGATGCCGTCTCCTAGCAACTGTCGCAGTCGACCGTCGCGATGCGTGGTCTCCGATCCCGGGTTGATTGAAGCCCGTCGTGACGCGATTGATGAGCTCGGCCTCTTTCGAGCCGGTGACCTGGAGCTCTGGGACTAATCCCACAGTCAAAGGCCAGCCGCCACCAACATTTCTTCGTACACACCCGGCTTCAGCAATTCCGTGATCAGGAATCGCACCCATTCTTCTGTGTATACGTAGTCCTTGTGAACATTGTCGTAGATGCAATAGCGCGAGTCTGTAGCAGCCGGCTCGGCCGCGCCTGTCTCGGGACGCACCTTCCAGCGGCGCCACGCGCGGGGGTGATGGTAGGATCGGCTAAACGGCTTGCCGATGGCCGCCGCAACCCTCTCGCACACCTCCTTCGGCTTGAGATAGCCCACGTTGAGGGAGGGAACCAGCTTCTGCTTGATCAGCGTGACAACTTTGTTGTATTGCTCCGGGTCATTGGGGTCGTATGGAACGAATTCGACGGCGAGGGCATCCCTGGAGCGATGGTTGCCGACCATCGGGAGCAAGAAGACCTTGTAGCTGTACGCCATGTCGCCCAGGATGTCGCCGCTTAGGCCACTTCGGAACTGCTCGATGTAATCCTTGATCTCCTGCGGCACCGGCCGAAGAAGGCGACGAAGGGCCTCTTGAGCCGCCGGGCCTCGCATCTTTGAGAACTGAAGTGAGATCGCGAGGCTCTCGTTGAGGCCATGGCTGCTCCCGAACTCCCGCTCCATAAACTCCTCAAAGTTGAACAGGAGGGCCTGACACTCTCCGAAGATCTCCAGGTCGATACAAGGAACCTCGGCATGTTCGATCAGGTTGCGCAGGCCGATGAAGAACCGCAGGTTCTGGGCTACTGCATCGTCCTCGCCGCCCCAGTAGCGGCGCACGCACTCGCGCAGGTCCCAGACTTTCCGTCGGCCGTCGATTCGCTCGAAGCGATTCGAGCCTGGCTTTCTGTAGTACGGTTTGATGCCCTGCTTATGAAATACCGCCAAGAGAAGCGCGGTCCAGGCGACGTGCATGAGGACGACGTAGGAGCCAGACTTGAAGGAGGCCAGAGGGTTGTTGTAGGCGGCGACGGCCTGGAGCGCGGCTTCCCTCGCCTTATCAAGGAGCATCCTCACTTGTGAATGCCCTCTGGCCACGCCCATTCCTCACGAGCGTCAGAACGAGGCCAAGTGACGCAGGAGGTGGAGTTCTACTACTTCGCGTTTGAGCTCTGGCCCGATCTCCCGGCGCTTCTGCTCCAGCCGCTGGCCTTCGCCCCGAGCTACGAGCCTTGCCACCTCCTCAGGCTGCATGGACGATTGGACGCCGAAAGGAGCCGGCTGTCAAGAACAAATGCCCTACTTCACTCGCTGCACGTGCAGGGCTGTGGTGGGCCCTCTGGGATTCGAACCCAGGACCGACGGATTAAAAGTCCGCTGCTCTGCCGGGCTGAGCTAAGGGCCCAATCGATTATAGACGCCGGTCCGCTAGCCCACCCCGGCCCCGCGGACGCGTGCCGCGACCGCCCACCGGCATCGCCGATGCGCCTGTCTCGTCCCGAGCCCTGAGCCGGGCTTGCTCCCGCAGTCCGGGAGCCGGCGTAGGGCGCCGGTCTGGAGCTCGAGCAGCCCTCACGGGGCAAAGTCAACACTCCGGGCCCTCTCGCGCGGAGAAGCGTAGCCCTCGCGTCCTCTTCAGGCCGCTCCGCCGGTTGCGCTGCCTGGAGCTCGATGGACCACGCTCAGCGGGCGTCCTCCCGCTTCCGCGGCGACGTCCTCGAATGTCGCGGAGCCGGGCTTAGCGACCCTTGTACTCGGGTTTGCGCTTCTGGGCGAAGGCGAGCGGCCCTTCGCGCGCGTCCTCGGTGCGGCTGATCTCGCGCGACTTCTCCGCTTCCAGGGCCAGGCCTTCCTCCAGGGACATCTCGCGGCCGCGCATCACGGCCTCCTTGATGGCGCGGACCGCGAGCGGGCCGCAGCTGCAGATCTCGTCGGCGATCTCGCGCGCCTTGGCCATCAGCTGGTCCTGGGGGACCACGTCGCTGACCAGGCCGGCGCGCAGGGCTGTCTCGGCGTCGATGCGGCCGCCGGTCATCAGGAGCTTCATGGCGATGGCCATCGGGACGGCGCGCGGAAGACGCTGGGTGCCACCGGCGCCCGGGATGATGCCGCGGGTAGGCTCGGGCAGGCCGAACGAGGCGTTCTCGGAGGCGATACGGATGTCACAGGAGAGGGCGATCTCCAGTCCGCCCGCGAGGCAGTAGCCGTTTATCGCGGCTATTATCGGCTTCCAGCACTCGAAGCCCCGGGTGATGCCGCCGAACGGGGCGGGGCGCACAGGGCGGGTATCGCCCTGGCCCTGGGCCCTCATGGCAGTTGCCACCAGGTCATTGCCGGTGGAGAAGGCGCGGTCGCCCGCGCCGGTAAGGATCGCGACCCAGACGCCGTCGTCTTCCTTGAAGTCGGTGAAGGCTTCCAGAAGCTCGGCGCTGGTCAGAGGGTCAATTGCGTTTAGCTTCTCGGGGCGGTTAATGGTGATATAGGCGATGCGGCCTTCCTTGGCGTATAGGATCCGCTCGAAGCTCATTGCTGGAGTCCCTTTCTCGTGGAGATCGGGCCACAAAGTAGCACAATCACGAATTTCGATGGAGATTGCTTATCTCGGCTTGAATATAGTCGCAGCCCTGTGCATTATTGGGATGGTTTTGCAAAAAATGACGATTATTCCGGAATTGGGCCTGGCCATCCCGTGCCTCAGCCCCCAATCGCACATGGAGGGACTCCGTGCCAATTGACAAGGAAGCAGTCCAAAAGGAAACCACCCCGCTGATGACCCTGGTGGATGCCGCCAATGTGGCCCAGAGGGGCCTGGAGAAGCGCCTGTCCCACCTTCAGCTGAGCGTTGCCCAGGAGCGCATCCTTACCCTGGTCTACTTCGCCAGAGAGCCGCTGACGCCCTCCATGCTGGCCGCACTCCTCCTGCAGGAGACGCACAGTGTCAGCGGCCTCCTGAACCGCCTTGAGGACCGAGACCTGATCACGCGCACGCGCGACCGCCAGGACCGCCGCGTGGTCTGGGTGGGGCTTACGGACAAGGGCAAGAAGGTGGCCGAAGAGGCTATCCAGATCACCCTGGACATGGCCAGGGAGTACAGGTCGCTCCTGCAGGGCCCGGGCGCTGACAAGCTGCTCGAGAGCATCCGCCAGGTGCGCGACCTCGGCTTCCGGCTCGCCGGCGTCAAGGAAGAGGTCCGCCGCGAAGCCATGAAGCGGGTCTGGGACTAAAGACTCAGGGCCCGTTTTGTTTTGCCGCGGTCAGAAATCGATTCCAGTCTGGGCCTTGATGCCCTGCTGGAACGGGTGCTTGACCTCTCGCATCTCGGTGACGAGGTCAGCGAAGTCGACCAGCGCCTGAGGGGCGTCGCGGCCGGTGATGATCACGTGCAGGTCCGGGGGGCGCGACCTTAGCACGTTGATGACTTCGTCCAGGTCGAGCCAGCCGTAGTTGAGGGGATAGGTCATCTCGTCCAGTACCACCAGGTCGTACTGGCCGGACTCGATCTTCTCCTTGCATACCTCCCAGCAGCGGCGGGCGAGAGCCTTGTCCTTCTCGATGTCCTTCGAGAGCCAGGTGAAGCCCGCGCCCAGCGGGATCATCTCGATGCCCAGCTTCCGGGCGGCCCGCTCCTCGCCGTAGTTCGAGGTCTCGCTCTTGATGAAAGAGAGCATTATGCAGCGCCAGCCGCGGCCGAAGGCGCGAAAGATGGCGCCGAGCGCGGCGGTGGTCTTTCCCTTGCCGTTACCTGTGTAGACGATGACGAGCGGCTTACGTTTCTTTACGGGCATGCGAGTCCCTTCACGAGCGCAGGGCGCCGGTGGCACCCCCTGTTGAGTCAGCGGGCTTCACCCGGACAGCAGCGTTCCCGGCCTCCGGAGGGGCCGCGCTACCTGGGGAATTCTACAGGTCGAGGAGCGAAAGAAAGCGCTTTTCGGACTTGTGGGGGCCGACGATGGCGAGGTTGAGGTGGTTGCGCACGAGGATCGTGTCGACGACACGGGAGATGTCCTCGGGCGCGACGGCATCGATGCGCGCGACGACCTCCTCGGGTGTGAGCACGTGGCGGGTGAGCATCTCCTGACTGCCGAGCCAGGCGGAGACGGCGCGGGTATCCTCCATTCGCAGTAGGAGGCGGCCCTTGGACAGCTCTTTAGCCTTGTGAAGCTCCTCTTCCGGGATGCCGTCGCGCAGCTTGATCAGCTCGGACACGAGGGCGGCGACGGCGTCCCGGCCGCGGGAAGGGTCGACGGCGGCGTAGACGCCGAAGGAGCCGGCGTCCAGGAAGTGCGAGACATAGGCGTGGACGTCGTAACAGAGGCCCCGGCGCTCCCTGAGCTCGACGAAGAGGCGGCTGCTCATACCTTCGCCGAAAAGCACGGAGAGAAGGTCGATGGCGTAGCGGTCAGGGTGCTCGAGAGGCAGGCCGCGGACGGCCATCGCGATGTGCGACTGTTCCGTGCGCTTGTAGAGGACGCTGCAGCGCGGCGCGTCCTGTCCGTTCCTGGCCGGGAACCAGGCGCCAGGGGCACCGGCGGAGGCGCCCGCGAACTTCGACGCCACGAGGTCCGTGACCTCGTCGTGGTCGACGTTGCCCGCGATCGAGACGACCATGTTGCTGGGCAAGTACTGACGGCCCATGTAGTCCAGCGTCATCTCCCGCGTGAGGCCCTCGATGGACTCCTTTGAGCCGGCGACATCCCAGCCGAGTGGCTGCTCCGGCCAGAGGAGCTCGTCCAGGAGGAGGTCGACCTGCTGGCCGGGTGAGTCGGCTACGGACGCCAACTCCTCCAGCACGACTTTGCGTTCCTTCTCCAACTCCTCGGGGTCGAACAGCGGCCGGCGCACGAGGTCGACCAGCACATCGAGGGCGAGGTCAAGGTGACGACGGGCGACCTTCGCGTAGTACACGGTGAACTCGCGGTCGGTGGCGGCGTTGAGCACGCCCCCGACGCTGTCGATGGCTTCGGAGATGAGCTGGGGGCTGGGGCGAGTGCTTGTCCCCTTGAAGAGCATGTGTTCCACGAAGTGGGAGACACCGGACTCGGGGGCCGTCTCGTAGCGCGACCCCGCGCCGACGTAGACGCTGATCGCCACGCTGTAGGTGTGAGGCATGGCCGAGGTGAGGACCCTCAGGCCATTGGGCAACACTGACTTGCGGTATGCGGCGGAAGGGAGAGCTGGGATCATGATCGGGCGGGGGTGAACGTGCCGGTAGTGTAGGAAGGCCCCGAGTAAGGGTCAAACGAAGCGCGAGGCGACCGGGCTCTGGCGCTGCAGCAATCCGGCGATCCGGCTGGCCCGGGCTTCGGTACGTCGCACGCAGACCCGGCGACGGCCAGGCCAATCTTCCGGGACTGGCCGCGACGCTGGAGACCCTTCGGGATCCCTTCCTTTCGCGCAAGACCTACACTTGAGCTGATGCTCGCGAAGCTGCGCGCTTCCTTCGTCGTTGCCGGCCTGGCCCTGGTCGCGGGACTGGCCGCCATTATTGCCCTGCTCTTCGGCGGCCCCGACGACTCCGCCGGAACCCTCGACTCGTTTCACTTCGTCGCCAGGCTGGCGGTCGAGCCGAGCGAGTACTCTGCTCACCCTACCGTGGACCGGATCGAGGGTTGGTACAGGGCCCCGGAGCTTGTGCGCTGGGAGTTCTCCTACGAGGACCCACGCCTCCGGGACCGGCGGATGGTCGACGTCCAGGACGGTGACTGGCTGTGGACCTACGACGGCGAAACGAACACTTAATCGGACGCCGCTGACCGCGGAGGTGAAGGAGAGGACGCCATTCTTGCCCACGTTCAGCGTGATCCTTGGTCCCTTGCCGGCCGAAAGCGTCGCATCCTTCTTCGACCGATGGCCGGGCACCAGCTCGAAAGTGATCGGAAGGGAGACCCTGCTGGGAAAGAGCGTGCAGGTGGTCCAGGTTACGACTCCAGATGGAAGCACGCTTACGTTCTGGATCGACCCGAAGTTCAGGTTCGTCCTGCGCCACGTTAGCGAAAGCGAAGGCATGTCTCTCAGGGCCGAAGTCACGCAGTTGGAGTACAACATTGCCCTGCCGAAGGAGCTGTTTCGTTTCGTCCCGCCTGCCGGCTCGCTTGAGACCTCCCCGGGGTCCGGGCGCTTTGCCGGGTCCCTTGGACCGACGGGTGGACGCGAGGTGAGGCCTCCTCCGGGCTTCCTCGCCCCCGCCTACCTTCCGGATGGCTTCTTGAACATGGGCGAAAGCGTCCAAGTCACAGACGGCAGGGTGACTGCTCATGAGGTCCATCTCGGCCGTCGAGGCGGCGGGGCCGAGCTTGTCATCAGGCAGCAGTTCCGCGCGGGCGGCCTGCCAGACCACCTCGCCACCGGCCAACCGATCAGCGTCGGCGGCAGACCAGGCTATCGCTCCAGCGTCAGCGGCGAGGAGACCCTCGTCTTCGCCGCGGGCAATGTCGTGGTAACCGTGAGCAGCGCCGGCCTGCCTTTCGAAGAACTGCTGAGGGTCGCTGAATCCCTGGCCCCCCTAGCTCCCGAGCCAGGTAACGTCGCCGCAGAGGTCCGGGGGATGGCTCTTCGAGGCGAACACGGCATATTCGCGCTTCGCGTCGCCGATCGTAGTGTCGTCGCCGTGCCCGGGGAGGACGAGAGTGGAGTCCGGGAGGGCGAAAAGGTGGGTCCTGATGGACTCGATCTCCTGCTGGAGGTCTTCGGGCTTCATCGTGCGTCCCGGGCCTCCCGGGAAGAGCGTGTCGCCCGAGATGAGATGATTGCCGGCGAGGAGGCAGATGCTCCCCGGCGTGTGCCCGGGCGTGTGCAGCACACGCACGGTGCCGCCACCGACGGCGACCTCCTGCCCGTGCGCCAACGTCCCCGACACCTCGCGGCCGGCAGCGTCGTCGGCATGGCAGTAGATCGGCGCGCCCGTCTTTTCACGCAAGACGTCGATGCCGCCCCAGTGGTCTCCGTGCCGGTGGGTGATCAGGATGCCGAGGACCCTCAGGCCCTCGAGATGCGGCAGGACCTTCTCGCTCTCTTGCGGGGCGTCGACCACGACGGCCTCGCGGCGCGCGGGGTCGAAGACCACATAGCTGTTATTCGCGAATGGGCCCAGGGGCCCGACCTTGACCACCTGGAGTCCTTCCGACCGGTACTGCATCGGTTGCGGGTCCTCCCCTATTGCGCCGGAGCTGGTGCAGCCTTCCGGCTCAGCGTGGCCTAGCCGGCTCGCTTCGCTACCTGGTAGATGGTCGTGTGGCGAATGCGCGCTAGTTCGCGGCCGTCCTCCGAGATGATCACGCCATCGACCACCCCGTACTGATGGCCCTTCCGCTCGTAGGCCTCGCGGAAGTGCCCGGCGACGGTCACCGTCTGGCCTGCCTCCGCCGCCGCCAGGTGCTGGATGTGGCTGCGGGCGTGGATGGCGGGGCCGTAGGTGTAGGAGTGGTGGATGAGAGGCGTCATGCGGGCCGCGAGCCAGGCCGGATGGATGAGAGGGCTTTCGTCCGCGAACAGGGCCGTCTCGTCCTGCTCGCGCTCGAGGGCGAAGCGGCGCGCTTCCTCTTTGGTAATCGCGACGGCCATGGGGCGCAGGTCCTGGCCCACCGGCGCCACCTCCGGCGTCAGCTGGGGCACCGACGCCGGCCGCGGCTCCGCCTGGCGCCGGGCCGGGACCCGGAGCTCTGCGAGCCATGGGGCGCGGCCGAGCCCGAGCTCGCCCGAGACGCAGACTTCGCCGTCCTGGTTCGTCATTGTCAGCTCGAACAGGCCGTCGTCCCGTTCGACGACGCGGGCCGTCATTTCGTCGCCCGGATAAGTCGGGCGACGGAAGGAGACATCGATCCATCCGTCCGACAGCCACCGGGGCCCCAGGGCCTGGAGGATCGCGGGCACCGTCCAGCCGTAAACGGTCACTCCGCCCACCAGCGCTGCGCGGTA
>DATLYJ010000018.1 GCA_035574915.1 Dehalococcoidia bacterium
CGGCGCGCGGCTCTCGATGCTGAGCCTGCCGCCCGTAGCCGTTGCCCAGCGCGGCAGGTCGACGGCCGCCTGCAGGTCCAGGCCGCCGTCCACGACGGCTGAGATCACCTGCAGGTTGGTCTGCACCTGGAAGTCCGCGCCGGGCGTGCCGCCCCCTATGACCAACCTCCCGTCCTTTATGACCAGGAAGTTGTTCAAGGTATGCACGGTGCGCTTGCCCGGGGCAAGGCAGTTCGCGGAGCCGGGGTCAAGGTTGAAGCCCGTCATGCGGTTGTTCATGAGTACGCCGGCCTCCGGGACGTAGAAGCGGCTACCCCAGGCCGCGAAGACGCTCTGGATGTAACAGACGGCCATCTCCTCGTCGGCCACGACGAAAGACGTGGTGTCGCTCGAGATCGGGACGGCCGCGGCCCCGGAGGCATGGCGCATGTCGATGGCCGCAGCCACCTCGCGCGCGTAGTCCTTCGAGAGGAGGCGGTCGAGCGGCACGTCCTCGAAGTCGGGGTCGGCCCCATGGCGGCGGAGGTCGGCGAAGGCGAGGCGCGTAGCCTCCACCATCATGTGCACGGAGTCCGCGCTCAGAGGGCCCCATTCGCCTAGCGGGGACTGCTCGGCGATGTTCAGGGCCTCGAGCAAGATCATGCCCTGTGATGGCAGGGCCTGCTCGTACACGGTGTGGCCGCGGTACTCGGCCCTGATGGGCGTTTGCCAGTGGGCGGTCGGGCGGGCGAGGTCATCGAGGGTCATCAGCCCGCCCGCCGCGCCCATCGCCGCGATGATGGCGCGCCCGACCGGGCCCGCGTAGAAGCCGTTGCGTCCTTCAGACGCGATAGCGCGCAGCGTGCGGCCCAGTGCCGGCTGGCGCAGGACCTCGCCCGGGCGGTAGGGCGCGCCATCCCTGGTGAAGGCGCGCCGCAGTGGCCCCTCCGGTAACGCTCCGAGCGTCCCCATCGCCGTCGACAGGTGTAGGGAGACGGGAAAGCCCTCCTCGCAGAAGCCGATCGCCGGCTGTAGGAGCTCTGTCAGGCTCCTCGAACCGTAGCGCGCGTGCAGCTCCAGCCAGGAGTCGACGAGACCTGGCACTGTGCTTGCGCGAGGCCCGGTCCGGGGAATGCCGTCAGCATAGGCTTCGAGCGTTCCCGCCATCGGTGCGCGGCCGCCGGCGTTCAGGCCCTCGACCTCACCGTCGCGGCGCCGCCAAACGAGGGCGAAGGCGTCGCCTCCGAGGTGGGTGCGGTTCGGCTTCGTGACGACGTTCACCGCTGCCGCCGCGATCGTCGCATCGACAGCGTTGCCGCCGCCCTGGAGGACGTTCATCGCCGTCAGGGAAGTCAGCGGGTGGTCCGCGGCGACGGCGAAACGCCGGCCTGCCACGGAGCCACGCGGCGGCGCGCCGCTTGCCGCCAGGGCTTCGGGTAGTTGCGCTTCGTTGAAACTCCGAGCCTCTACCATCGCACGCAAGTCTACAGGAGGCCGTCAGCGCCAGAGCGCCCCCGATCCGCTGCTAGAATCGCGATGTGGCCGGCCCCGTATCATCCGAGACAGTAGCGGCGCTCCTGCGTGGTGGCGAGGCGAGCCAGCCAGCCCTCATCTCCACGGGCAGGCTGAGCCTGTCGCATGCCGGGCTGCGCGCCGCAGTCGAGAGAATGCGCTCGCAGCTGCGCGCCGCCGGTGTCAGGCGGGGCGACCGCGTGGCGATCGTGCTGCCGAATGGGCCCGAGATGGCGCTCGCATTCCTCGCCGTGGCCACTTGCGCCACTGCTGCTCCCCTGAACCCCTCCTACCGCGAAGAGGAGTTTCGCTTTTACCTCCATGACCTGGGCGCGAAGGCCCTCATCACGCTCCCCGGTGACGCTCGGGAGGCGCACGCGGCCGCGGGCGAAGGCATCCTCCGGATCGCCATCGACCGCGAAGGTGACTCTATCGGCCTGTCGAACTCCAGCGCGACGGCCTTTGGCGACCCTGAGGAGCCGGCGCCGGACGATGTCGCGCTGGTGCTGCACACATCCGGCACGACTTCGCGGCCGAAGCTCGTGCCGCTGACCCAGCGCAACCTGGCGGCCTCGGCGGCCAACATCCTGCGCTCGCTGGAGCTGACGCCAGAAGACCGTTGCCTGAACGTGATGCCGTTGTTCCACATCCATGGGCTCATGGCTGGCCTTCTGGCGCCCCTTGCCGCCGGCGGTTCCGTGGTCTGCAGTCCCGGCTTCGACGCCTTCCGGTTCCTCGGCTGGCTCGAGGCGCACCAGCCCACCTGGTACACCGCCGTCCCGACCATGCACCAGCTTGTCCTCGCGCGGGCCGAGAGGGACCCGCGGGCTGCCCGCAAGGCCCGCCTGCGCTTCCTGCGCTCGTCCTCCGCCCCCATGCCGCCAGTTGTGATGCAGCGCCTCGAGGTCGCGTTCGACGCGCCGCTCATCGAGGCCTACGGCATGACCGAAGCCGCGCACCAGATGGCAACGAACCCGCTGCCGCCTGGCGTCCGCAAGCCTGGCTCCGTCGGCCGCGGCGCCGGAGTCGAGGTCGCGATCATGGATGACGCCGGCAGCACCCTGGGCGAAGGCCAGCGCGGAGAGGTTGTGGTGCGCGGCGCGAACGTCATGCCGGGATATGAGGGCGACCCTCAGGCGAACGCGGCTGCCTTCGTGGACGGCTGGTTGCGGACCGGGGACGAAGGCTTCCTCGATGGCGACGGCTACCTGCACCTCACCGGCCGCCTCAAGGAGCTGATTAACCGCGGCGGCGAAAAAGTCAGCCCGCGGGAGGTCGACGAGGTGCTCCTACTGCACCCGGCCGTCGCGCAGGCCGTAGCCTTCGCCCTGCCCCACGAGCGCCTGGGCGAAGAGGTCGCGGCCGCTGTCGTCCTCGCCGATGGCGCCAGCGTTGGCGAGCGGGAGCTTCGCGAGCACGCCGCCAGCCATCTCGCCGACTTCAAAGTGCCGCGAAAGATCGTCATCGTCCCCGAGATCCCGAAAGGGCCGACGGGCAAGCTGCAGCGCATCGGTCTCGCCGAGAAACTCGGCCTCGGACCCCCCGGCGTCTAAAGCATGCGGATCGCGATCTACGGCGCAGGCGCGATCGGCGCCTATCTCGGCGCCCATCTGGCGGCAGCGGGCGAGGAGGTTACGCTCATCGCCCGCGGCGCCCACCTTGAAGCGATGCGAGAGCATGGCCTGCGGCTGATCGAGGGCGGCCGCGAGCAGTCATATCGCCTCCCGGTCACGGACGATCCCGCCTCCGCCGGGCCGCAGGACTGCGTGGTCCTGGCCTTGAAGGCGCACCAGGTGGCCTCCGCGCTCGGCGGGATCCGGGAGATGCTTGGCCCCGAGACGCCGGTCGTGACGGCGCAAAACGGCATCCCTTGGTGGTACTTCTACCGGCTCGAAGGGCCCTTCCGTGACCGGCGTCTCGACTCGGTCGATCCCGGCGGAAAGATATGGGCGGCGATCGGGCCCGAAAGGGCCATCGGATGTGTCGTGTACCCGGCGTGCGAGGTCGTAGCGCCCGGCGTCGTGCGCCACATCGAGGGCGACCGCTTCAGTCTCGGGGAACCGGACGGCAGCCGCTCCGGGCGCCTGGAGGCTATCGCCAGGGCGATGGTCCGCGGCGGGCTCAAGGCCCCCCAGCGTCCTCGAATCCGCAACGAGATCTGGCTGAAGCTCTGGGGGAATGTAGCCTTCAACCCCCTGAGCGCACTTACCCGGGCCACGCTGGCCGACATCTGCCGCGACCCCTTCACCCGGCGTTACGCGCGGGACGTGATGCTGGAGGTGCAGGCTGTCGCGCGGGCGCTGGGCGAGGAGATGCCAGTGGACGTGGACCAGCGTATCCGCGGTGCCGAAGCCGTGGGCGCCCACAAGACGTCGATGCTCCAGGACCTCGAGCAGGGGCGGCCCCTGGAGGTCGACGCCCTCGTCGGCGCTGTCGTGGAGATCGCGCGCCTCACCGGGACGGAGACGCCGCACCTGGACGCGCTCTTCGGCATGGTGCGCCTGATGGAACGCTCCCTGTCGCGCTAGCTGCTCCGCCGTCTCGTGCAGGCCGTGCTTGACACAGCATGGTACAAGTGTTCTAATTGCGAACAAACGTACTGGCCCAGGGAGGTCGCCATGCTTGTCATCGCCGTCGCCGTCTTGATCTGCACCGCCTACCTGCTCTGGCAGATATGGGAAGCCGACCTGGCAGAGTAAGGCCGAAGGGCTGGATGAGCCATGAATGCTAGAATCTGCAGAGGTGCGAGCGCAAACCCGCGGTTCGCGCCGTTTTCAAATGGAATTGACTCCCCTCGCGCCGATCATCTCGGCGGGAAGCGCCATCCAGGACGCGATCCAGTGGTTGATCGACTTACCCGCTGCGATCTTCCGGGCCTACTCCTCCCTCCTGGAGTGGGCGGCCGACTCCGTCCGCGAGCTGTTTGACGACTACGGGTACTGGGTCGTCTTTCTCGGCACGCTGTTCGAAAACACCTTGCTCCTGGGCTTGCTGGTCCCTGGCGTAATCATCGTCCTGCTGGCTGGCATCACGGCGCAAGACGGGGCCATGAACCCGTTCTATGCTGCCGCGCTCGGGATCGCCGGCACTGTCATCGGCGACACCATCAGTTACCTGATGGGGCGCCTCGGCTGGGCGCGCTTCGGCAACGGCGACTCTCTGCGGACGTTCTCGGAGAGGGTGCGGGAGCCGCTCCTTCGCCGCGGCGTCTTCTTCGTGCTCGTCTACCACTTCGCCGGCTATACGCGCGTGGTCGGACCAGCCGGGGCGGGGCTGCTCCGTATGCCCTACCGTAAGTGGGCCCCGGCAGACCACATCGGCGCCGTCCTCTGGGTGTCGACCTTCATCGGCATCGGTTACCTGCTCGGCATGGCCGGCATCAAGCTGGACTCGACAGACCGTTACTTCCGGTACGTCGAGTGGGGCATCCTCGCCCTCATTGCCCTCTGGGGCATCCTCGTGTTCCGCACCAGCCACGCCGCGATCATGGCGCGCATCGAGTCCGTCCTCGGCGAGGACGAAAGGGACGCGGATACGGATGCCGGGGAGGGCGGACCAGAGCCCGAGGTCGCGGTGACTGCCGCCAGAGACTGAGGCGAGCCGGCCCTCAGGGAGGGGGCATCAAATACGGCCGCGGCAGTTCCGACTCGCCCATGAGGTATTTGTCGACGAAGTACGCGGTCTCCCGGCCCTCGGCGAGCGCCCAGACCACAAGCGATTGGCCGCGCGCCATGTCGCCGGCCGCGAAGATGCCTGGCACGCTCGTCATGCGGTTGGCGTCCAGCTTGACGTTGCCGCGGCCGTCAAGCTCCACACCGAGGTCCTGCAGCAGGCCGGCGTGCTCCGGATGCAGGAAGCCCATGGCCAGCAGCACCAGGTCTGCATCCACCTCGAACTCGCTGCCCGGGATCGGTGTCATGTTCATGCGGCCGCTCTCGTCGCGCTCCCAGGCGACCCGAACGGCATGGAGCTTCTCGACGTGCCCGTTCGACCCGGAGAAGTGCGTGGTCGAGATGTCATAGTCGCGGATACCGCCCTCGTCGTGGGCCGCCGACGACCGCAGGATCACCGGCCACTGGGGCCAGGGGTTCGTGAAGGCGCGGGTGCGCGGCGGCTCCGAAAGCAGCTCGAACTGGCGCACGATCTCGGCGCCCTGGCGGTGAGCCGTGCCAAGGCAGTCGGCGCCGGTGTCGCCGCCGCCGAGGATCACCACACGCTTGCCTTCGGCGTGGATGCGCTCCTCCGGCGGGATGTACTCGCCGGCGATCACGCGGTTCTGCTGGGTCAGGTACTCCATCGCGAAGTGCACGCCGCGCAGTTCTCTTCCCGGCACGGGCAGGTCGCGAGGCACCGTCGAGCCGCCGGCGAGCACGATGGCGTCGAAGCTCGACTTCAACTCCTCGACCGGGTAGTTCCGGCCGACGTACGTGTTGGTGCGGAAGATCACGCCTTCTTCCGCCATCTGGTCGACGCGTCGCTGCACCACGTGCTTCTCGAGCTTGAAGTCAGGTATCCCGAGGCGGAGGAGGCCGCCGATGTAGCTGTCGCGCTCGAACACTGTCACCGTGTGGCCGGCGCGGTTTAGCTGCTGCGCCGCGGCCAGCCCAGCCGGGCCTGACCCGACAACGGCGACACGTTTTCCGGTCCGCACCGCCGGCGGCTCGGCCTTGATCCAGCCTTCCTTCCAGCCCCGGTCGGCGATGGTCTTCTCGATGTACTCGATTGTTACGGGGTCCTGGTTGATGGAGAGCGTGCAGGAGGCTTCGCAGGGCGCGGGACAGATCCGCCCGGTGAACTCGGGGAAGTTGTTCGTCGCATGCAGGGCGGCGAGGGCGCGGCGCCACTGTCCCCGGTAGACGAAGTCGTTCCACTCCGGGATGAGGTTTCCGAGGGGGCAGCCCCGGTGGCAGAACGGGATGCCGCAGTCCATGCAGCGGCCGCCCTGCTTGCGGGCGTCCTCCTCCGTCCAGTCGAGAAGGAACTCCTGGTAGTCGCGGACCCGCTCCCCCACCGGGCGGCGAGGCAGGGGCTTGCGCGGGGTGTCCTTGAAGCCCGTGGGTTCGCCCATGCTTACCCGGCTACGGCCGCGGCCGCGCGGGCCTCGCGCGCCCTGCGCTCCGCCAACACGCGCTTGTAGTCGCGTGGCATCACTTTCACGAACCGCCGCACCATGTTGTCCCAGTCAGCGAGCACCCGGGCCGCGTTCACGCTGCCCGTCAGTCGGTGGTGGTCCTCGATGAGGCGCCGGACCGCGGCCAGGTCTTCCGGGGCCGCAAGGTCCTCGAGGTCGACCATCTCGGTGTTGCACAGGGCCGGGAAGCGTCCGGCCTCGTCGAGCACGAAGGCCTCGCCGCCGCTCATGCCGGCCGCGAAGTTGCGCCCCGTCGGGCCAAGGACCACGACTCGCCCGCCCGTCATGTACTCGCAGCCGTGGTCGCCCACGCCCTCCACTACGGCCTCGGCGCCACTGTTGCGCACGGCGAAGCGCTCGCCGGCCATGCCGCGAATGAAGGCCTGGCCGCTGGTCGCCCCGTAGAGCACGACGTTGCCGACGATGATGTTCTTCTCCGGCTCGAAGGATGACTCCGGCATGGGCTTTATGATCACCCTGCCGCCGGAGAGGCCCTTGCAGAAGTAGTCGTTCGCGTCACCCTCGACGGTCATGGTGACGCCCTTCGCGAGGAAGGCGGCGAAGCTCTGGCCGGCGGAACCGCGGAAGTTTATGTGGATCGTGTCGTCAGGCAGGCCTTCTTCGCCGTACCGCTTGGAGATCTCGTAGCTGAGCATGGCGCCGACGGCGCGGTTGGAGTTGCGCACCGGCAGGTTGAACTCGACCGGCTTGGCGCGCTCTATAGCCTCGGCGCTGAGCCTGATCAGTTTGTGGTCCAGCGCCCGGTCGATGCCGTGGTCCTGCTCCTGGCACTTATGTGTGGCCACGTTCTCGGGGACGTTCGGCCTGTGAAGGAGCGCCGAGAAATCGAGCCCGCGGGCCTTCCAGTGGTCGATGGCGGCGCGCGTATCGAGCAGGTCCACGCGGCCCACCATCTCGTTCACGGTGCGCAGGCCGAGCTTCGCCATGATCTGCCGCAGCTGCTCGGCCACGAAGAAGAAGTAGTTGATCACGTGTTCGGGCTGTCCGGCGAAGCGCGCCCGCAGCTCTGGGTCCTGCGTGGCGATGCCGACCGAGCAGGTGTTGAGGTGGCACTTGCGCAGGTAGATGCAGCCCATCACGATCAGCGGCGCCGTCGCGAAGCCGAACTCCTCCGCGCCCAAGAGGCAGGCGATGGCGACATCGCGGCCGGTCTTCAGTTGCCCGTCCGTCTGCACGACGATGCGGCCGCGAAGGTCGTTGAGGACCAGCACCTGCTGCGTCTCCGCGACGCCCAGCTCCCAGGGCAGCCCGGCGTTCTTTATCGACGACTCAGGCGAGGCGCCCGTGCCGCCGCTGTCGCCGGAGATCAGCACCACATCGCCGTGACCCTTCGAGACGCCGGCAGCGATGGTGCCGACACCCACCTCCGACACCAGCTTGACGTGGATGCGCGCCTCCGGGTTCGAGTTCTTGAGGTCGTGGATGAGCTGGGCGAGGTCCTCGATGGAGTAGATGTCGTGGTGCGGCGGCGGCGAGATCAGCTCTACGCCGGGGGTCGTGTGGCGCACCCAGCCGATGTACTCGTCCACTTTGTGGCCGGGGAGCTGGCCGCCCTCCCCTGGCTTCGAGCCCTGGGCCATTTTGATTTGCAGGTCGGTGGCGTGGGCCAGATAGTTGGAAGTCACGCCGAAGCGGCCTGACGCCACCTGCTTGATGGCGCTCTGGCGGCTGTCCCCGTTCGGGTCCGGCCGGAAGCGGTTGTAGTCCTCGCCGCCCTCGCCAGTGTTGCTCCGGCCGCCGATGCGGTTCATCGCGATGGCCAGCGTCTCGTGCGCTTCGCGGCTGATCGAGCCCAGGGAGATAGCGCCCGTCGCGAAGCGCTTCACGATCTCCTTCGCCGGCTCCACCTCCTCGATCGGGATGGCGCGAGACTCATCGAACTTGAAGTCGAGCAGGCCGCGGATCGTGCAGAGGCGCCGGTTCTCGTTGTCGATGAGGTCGGTGAACTCCTGGAAAGTCCTGAAGTCGTTCGCCTTCGTCGCGTACTGGAGTTTGGCGATGGTGTCCGGGTTGTACATGTGGTACTCGCCGTCGCGGCGCCATTGGATGTAACCGCCCTCGCGAAGGTCCGCGTTACCGGCTATCTTTCGCTTCGGGTAGGCGTACTCGTGCCGGGCGACCGCCTCCCGCTCCAGCTCCTCGATGCCGATGCCGCCGATGCGTGATGGCGTCCAGGCGAAGTACTCATCGATGAAGTCCTGCCGCAGGCCTATCGCCTCGAAGATCTGCGCGCCCCTGTAGCTCTGCAGGGTGGAGATCCCCATCTTGGACATGATCTTCAGCACGCCCTTGTGGCAGGCCTTGATGAAGTTCTTCTCCGCCGTCTTGTAGTCGACCTTCTTCAGGAGAATGTCCTGGCGGATCATGTCCGCGAGCGTCTCGAAAGCGAGGTAGGGGTTGACTGCGCCGGCGCCGTAGCCGATGAGCAGCGCGAAGTGGTGTACGTCGCGCGGCTCCCCGGATTCGACGATCAGGCCGACACGCGTGCGCGTCCCCTCCCGGATCAGGTGGTGGTGCACGCCCGAGGTCGCGAGCAGGCTCGGTATCGGGGCGTGGTCACGGTCGACGCCGCGGTCGGACAGGATGATGAGCGTGTAGCCCTCGGCGATCGCCCTGGAGGCCTCGGCCCGGACGCGGTCCATGGCCTCCTTCATCGCTCCCGGCCCCTTCGCCGGCTCGAACAGCGTCGAGATCGTCGTCGCGCGGAGGTTGCCGTTGTTGATGTGGCGGATCTTCTCCAGCTCGCGGTTGGTCAGGAAAGGCTCCCTGAGCTTGAGCTGGTGGCAGTGCAGGGGCGTCTCTTCGAACAGGTTCTGCTCCGAGCCCACGAAGGTCTCGAGTGACGTCACGAGCTCCTCGCGGATGGCGTCCAGGGGCGGATTGGAGACCTGGGCGAAGAGCTGGCGGAAGTAGCCAAAGAGCAGCGGGTTCGTGTCGGAGAGGACGGCCAGTGGCGCGTCGTTCCCCATGGAACCGACGGGGTCCTGGCCGTTGACGGCCATCGGCTCCATGAGCATGCGCAGGTCTTCCATCGTGTACCCGAACGCCTTCTGACGTTCGAGCACGGTCTCGTGGTCCGGCTCGTGGACGAAAGGCGGCTCTGGAAGGTCCTCGAGGAGCACGCGGTTCTGCCGCAGCCACTCGCCGTAAGGGCGGCGCGTCGCGAGGTCGCGCTTTATCTCCTCGTCCTCGATCAGGCGGCCCTGCTTTGTGTCCAGCAGGAACATGCGGCCGGGCTGGATCCGCCGCTTGAAGCGCACCTTCTCCGGCGGCACGTCGAGCACGCCCGTCTCGGAAGCCATGACCAGGAGGTCGTCCGTGGTCACGAGGTAACGGCAGGGGCGGAGCCCGTTGCGGTCGAGGATGGCGCAGACCTGCGTCCCGTCCGTGCCAACGATGAGCGCCGGGCCGTCCCAGGGCTCCATCAGGCAGGCGTGGTACTCGTAGAAGTCCCTCTTCTCCGGCGGGTCCATGGGGATGTGGTCGCCCCAGGCCTCCGGGATGAGCATGAGCATCGAGTGCGGCAGTGACCGCCCGGTCGCGAGCAGCAGCTCGAGGGCGTTGTCGAAGCTGGCGGTGTCGCTCTGCACGGCTGGGCCGCCGGGCGGGATGATCGGCAGCAGCTTCTCGACGTCGGCGCCCAACTCCTCGGAGGAGAACATGGCCGAGCGCGCCACCATCCAGTTGATGTTGCCCCGCAGCGTGTTGATCTCGCCGTTGTGGACCACGTAGCGGTAAGGGTGGGCCAGCTTCCAGGAACCCAGCGTGTTCGTGCTGAAGCGCGAGTGCACGAGGGCGAATGCGGACACCATCGAGCCGTGCGAGAGGTCGTGGTAAAAGGGCGCGATCTGGTCGGCGATGAGCAGGCCTTTGTAGACCAGCGTCCGCGACGAAAGGCTGCAGATGTAGAAGTCGGCCTTCTCCTGCATGTCCGAGTCGGCGATCGCCTTCTCGATGAGCTTCCGGACGACGTAGAGCTTGAGCTCGAATCGCCGCTCATCGTTGGGGACGTGCGCCGGCCAGCGCACGAAGAACTGGCGGATCACAGGCATGACGTGCCGCGCCATGACGCCGATGGCGTCCGGGTTCACCGGTACGTCACGCCAGCCGAGGAACTGCAGCCCCTCCGCTTCGGCGATCTCGCGGATGATGTTCTCGCAACGGCGGCGCTCGCCTGCGTGCTGGGGCAGGAAGGTCATGCCCACGCCGTACTCGCCGGCGTGCGGGATGTCGATGTCGAGCCGGGAGCACTCCTCACGGAAGAACTCGTGCGGCATCTGGATCATGATGCCGGCGCCATCGCCCGTCTTCGGGTCTGCCCCGCAGGCGCCGCGGTGCCCGAGGTTGATCAGCACCTCGAGGCCCTGCTCGATGATTTTGTGCGACTTCTCTCCCTTTACGCTCGCGACCAGGCCAACGCCGCAGGCGTCGTGCTCGAACGCGGGGTCATAGAGGCCCTGCTTCTCCAAACGTGGAATATACCGCTGGCGCGATTTCGTCTTTGCCATGGCTGGACCTTACAGCGGGAGTGCGCGGGATTCGGGGGAAATGAGCTTCCCGGGTCCCCCCCGAGGGGTCCGCTTCCTTGAATAGACCTTCAGCAGCGCGGCCATGAGGTCGCTTCTCCCCCGGTCGTTGTAGCTCTCGTGGTTTAGTGGTGCCCGGGCAGCAGGAATGCGCCGCCTAAGCTAAACCAGCCAGCCATGGGTGGGCCGGCTAGTGGTGGGATGATAAACGTCGATAGCGCCGAGCGCAATAGGTTAGTGATATCTATCACGGATAGAGGGCATCCAGAGCCGGTTTGGCGGGGACGCTCCGGGCTCATGTCGTTCGGCGTGGCTGCAGACCCGAGGCCGGCGTGCCCTACCAGATCCCGAGCTGCATCTTGATCTCGTCCGAGGCCATGGTGCGCGGGTCCCAGGGCGGCGTGAAGGTGATCTCGACATTCACGTCCTTCACTCCCGGCAAGTCCATGAGCGTGTCCTGGATCTGGCCGATAAGCAGCGGCCCCAGGGGGCAGGCTGGTGTCGTCAGCGTGATCACGACGTCCACCATGCCGTCCTCGTCGATATCGACGTCGTACACGAGCCCGAGGTCGACGATGCTCATGCGCAGCTCGGGGTCCTGCACGGGCTGCAGCGCGTCCATGATGTCTTCGGGCGATACGAGGGCGTTTGTCGCCATCGGTTAGCTCCTTGGCTGTCGGCTAGTCGGCAAGTCACCCGGCCGGCCAGAGGCCAGCCGGAGCCGCTTTGCCTCCATTATCCCAGACTCAACACCCCTATCCCAAAGTCCAGAGCCCAAAGTCCAAAGCCCAGAATCCAACCCCAACCCCCTACCGCTCGTCGCCCTTGATCTCGATGCGCTCCGGGCCGCCCTTGATCGCGTCCTCGAGCACGCGCCAGGCGAGGGTCGCGCACTTGACGCGCACCGGGAACTTCGCGACGCCCTGGAAGGCCTCGAGGTCGCCCAGGGCCTCGTCCGGCTCCGACTCGGCGTCAGTCATCATCGTGCGGAAGGCCTCGGCCAGCCGCTCCGCCTCGGCGACGGTCGCGCCCTTGACGGCGTCCGTCATCATCGAGGCCGAGGCCTGGCTGATCGAGCAGCCGCGCCCGCCGAAGGCGATGTCCTCGATCGTCTCGCCGTCCAGGGCCACGTCCAGCTCGATCTCGTCGCCGCAGAGGGGGTTGTAGCCCTCGGCGTGGGTGGCGTTCGGCAGCTTGCCCTTGTTATGCGGGTGGCGGTAGTGGTCGAGGATGAGCTCGCGATAGAGCTCGTCCAGCTCTGGCTCGGGGAAGGGCGAGTCAACGCGCGTCATTGAGTCACCATAGTCGATGGCGCCTTGAAGTACCTCCCCGCCGCCTGCAGCGCCTCGATGAACACGTCGATCTCCGCCTTCGTGTTGTAGAGGTAGAAGCTGGCGCGCGCCGTGGCCACGCAGTCCAGGCGGCGCATCAGCGGCTGGGCGCAGTGGTGTCCGGCGCGGATCGCGATGCCGTAAGTGTCCAGCACCTGGCCGAGGTCGTGCGGGTGGATGTCGCCATAGTTGAAGGCGACGACGCCGACGCGCTCCTCCGGGTCGTCCGGGCCGTAGACCTTGACCTCGGCAATGTCCGCCAGCCGCTCGAGGGCGTAGGCGACGAGCGAGCGCTCGTGCGCGCGCACGTTCTCCATGCCGATGCCTTCGAGGTAGTCGACGGCGGCGCCGAGGGCGATACCGTCGGCGATGTTCGGCGTACCCGCCTCGAACTTCCAGGGGATGTCGTTCCAGGTGGCGCCCTCGAGCGTGACGCGCGAGATCATCTCGCCGCCGCCGAGGAAGGGCCCCATCGCCTCCAGGTGCTCGGGCTTGCCCCAGAGCACGCCGATACCCGTCGGGCCCGCCATCTTGTGGCCGGAGAAGGCGACGAAGTCGGCGCCGAGCTCCGTGACGTCGATCGGCATGTTCGGGACGCTCTGGGCGGCGTCCACGACCATGATCGCGCCATGGCGGTGCGCAACCTCGGCGATCTCGGTGACGGGGTTGATGCCGAGCACGTTGGAGGCGTGCACTATCGACACTGCCTTCGTCTTCGGCCCGATGACGCGCTCGATCTGGTCGCGGCGCAGGCGGCCGTCCTCGTCGATGTCCAGGTACCTGATCGTCGCTCCCTTCTCCTGGGCGATGAGCTGCCAGGGGACAAGGTTCGAGTGGTGCTCCATCACCGAGAGCACGATCTCGTCGCCCGGCCCTAGGTTCGCGTGGCCCCAGGCGTAGGCGACCAGGTTCAACGCCTCCGTGGTGTTGCGGGTGAAGACCACGGAGCGCGGCTCCGGGGCCTTGATGAAGCGCGCGACCTTGGCCCGCGAGGCCTCGTACGCCTCGGTGGCTTCCTCCGCGAGCTTATGTAAACCGCGGTGGATGTTGGCGTTGTAGTTCTCGTAGTAGTCGACCAGCGCCTGGATCACCTGCCGCGGCTTCTGCGTCGTCGCGGCGTTGTCGAAGTACACCAGCGGCTTGCCGTGCACCTTGCGCTGGAGGATCGGAAAGTCCTTGCGGACGGCTTCTACGTCAAGCATGTTCGGCCCCCAGCCTTTCAGCCTTTAGCGCTCCAGCATCGCCCGACTGGCTTTGCCGCAGCTGGTCCAGGTGCTCGCGGTCATGGTCTTCGGCCAGCACCACCTGCATCAGCCCAGCCAGCGTCCATGGGGCGCCGCCCGGGTGCAGGTCCGCGTCCGCTTCGCGCAGCCCGGCGAGCAGCGCTTGCATCTCAGCGCCCGACTCCTCCAGCTCAGCGATGACGCGTTCGATCGGCCAGCGGCGGCGCTCCGCCACCCGGCGCTCGTTCTCGGCATCGGTGTCCGGCGCGAGCACCTCCGGCGGCACCTCGCGCCCCGCGGACACCGCGCGCAGGATGTCCTGCAACATCTGGTCGTTGCCGCGGCCGATGTGGGCCAGCAGGTCCTGGTTCGTCCAGCCTCGGACGAGGCTGGGCTTCTGCCAGAACGAGCCGTCCTGCTCCCTCGCGAACTCGATGACGGCCTGGCGGCTCCGCTCCATCTGGAGCGCCACGCGTTCCACCCAGCTCGCGAAGCGGACGGACGTCATCGCGAGTCCACCCTGACCTGCACCTGGCCGCCTTCGACGCGCACCTCGTAGGTCCGCACCGGCAGGACGGCAGGCAGCGCCTTCACGGCGCCGGTCTTCACGTCGAAGCGGGCGCCGTGGCGCGGGCACTCCACCTGGTCTCCGATCAGGGTCCCTTCGCCGAGAGGCCCGCCATCGTGCGTGCAAACGTCGTCGATGGCGTAGAAGGCGCCGTCGACGTTGGCGATCGCGACGTCGAAGCCGTCCACGCTGAACACGCGCACCTGGCCGGCGGGGATGTCGGAGGTCTGGGCTACGGTCACGAAGTCGTTGTCACTCATGGGTCGTCAGTTGTCGCTTTCAGCGCTTGCCGGGACCTCCCGCCCCCTCCGCCCTTCGGCCGGGCTCAGGACGAGCGGAAGTCGCCGGACGACAGGAAACGGACAATGGTGAGTCATCTCGAGGCCTCCAGCTTCGCGGCCAGCGCTCCCTGGACGCGCTCGCGCAGGGACTCGTCCGGGATACGGTCGAGGACCTCCTGGAAGAAGGCGTCGACTAGCATGCGCTCGGCCTCGTCGTGCTCTATGCCGCGCGACTCGAGGTAGAAGAGCTGCTCTTCATCAACCGGGCCGGCGGTGGCGCCGTGGCTGCAGCGGAGGATGTCGAACTGCTCGATCTCCAGCACCGGGATCGGCGCCGCCTTTGCTGTGCTGCTGAGCAGGAGATTGCGGCTCGTCTGGTTCGCGTCGCTGCCCGTGGCGCCGCCGTGGATGCGGACCGTGCCGTACCAGACCTCGCTCGCGCGGCCCGTGAGCGCGGCCTTGTAAAGGAGGTCGCTCGTCGTCCGCGGCGCCAGGTGGTCCTGTAGCGTAACGTAGTCGAAGCGCTGGCGGCCGTCGCCCAGCGAGACGTCGAGCAGGTTCGCGGCCGAGCCCTCGCCCCGGAGCAGCACCTCCGTCTTGGCCTTGGTAAGGTCGCCGCCCAGCCCGGCGTTGACTATCGTCGCCTCGGCGCCCGGCTCGAGTGAGGCGCGGATGGTGTTGAAGTAGTTGACCCTGTGACCCCAGCGGTTGATCGAGTAGTACTCCAGCCGGGCGTTCGCGCCGAGGTAGACCTCGACGGCGCCGCTTACCAGAGCTTCCGTGTCCTCCTCGGAGGCCACTTCGTGCACGAACCTGGCCCTGCTGTTTGCCCCGAGGCGGATCAGCGTCCGGGGGAAGACAGAGACGCCGCCCGTCGCGATCGCCTGCCAGTAGTGCAGCGGCAAGGCGACCTCGACGCCATCGGGCACGTAGAGGAAGCAGCCGCCCTGCCAGAGCGCGGAGTTCAGGGACACCAGCTTCCAGTCCGTGTACACGGAGGCGTACAGCAGGCCCTCGAGGTCCTGCCGGGCGGCCGCCGAGTCAAGGTCGAATAAGGCGACGCCTTGCGCGCGCAGTTGTTCGTCCAACCAGGCGGCATCGGATGCGCCGTCGATCTGGGCGACCTGGCCCGCGAAGTCGCCTTTGCCGGCCCAGTGCAGGTGCGACGGCAGCTGCCCCTGGTAGCGCCCGGCGGGACGCAGCGCGCCGAGGTCGATCCCCGACAGCTCCGTGCGCCGCCACTCGTCGTCCTTCGGGTCGGGCATGGCCTGGCTCTCGTAGGCTTCCCAGGCAGCGGCGCGGGAGCCTCGCAGCCACTGCGGCTCGCCGCCGCGGCGCGCCACCACCTCTTCGAGGTCGGCGCGAGTTACGGGTGGCAGCCTCAGGAATTCGGTTGGAGAGAGCGCAGTGGTGGTCATCGTGTCTCCGCGTATGGGGCAGAGGCGCGCCCGGCCGGGCGGCGTATGGCGGCAGCGCCCTGGACGGGGCGCCGCGGGCGCAGCAGTGCTGCGCCCCTACGCCGGGATCGGGTGGCCAATGGCTTAGTCATCGATACCTCTCATCGGTCGTCGCCCTGAGCCAGGGCGCGGATATGGTTTATTTCGCCGGCGTGGTAGGCGTCGTGCGAGATCATTGTGTTGATGACGAACCGCGTCTCGTGGACTAGCCGCAGGCTCCAGCCGTTGCGCGGCCGCAGGAGCTCGCTGTCGTCAGATAGGGCAGCGAGGTGCGACCTCAGGCTCGCGTGACCGGCGCGGACCCAATCGAGGAGCTCGCTGCGCGGTGCATCCCCGGGAAGCGCCGGCATCGTCTCCGGCCGTCCGGGCACCATCGAGCGGTCACCGAAAGCGTGGTTGTCATACACGTGCTTCGCCAGGCCGACGTGCCGGACGATGTCGCCTATCGTACGGCTGCCGCCCGGGGGCAGCCACGACCAATCTTCCTCGCGTACGGACGCCAGGTTCACCAGCAGCGCGTGGCCGCGGTCGAGGCCCGGCAAGCCCTCGAAGGCGTAATCCATCGCGAATAGCAATTGCTCGATACCTGACCTGCCCATCCCTCTCCCACCGAGTGCCGCCTCGCGTAGGAGCGGCTCCCAACGCACCCCTACGCGACCCTTCCAACCCGAAGGCCTTCGCTGCCGCGGTCTACCCGACCGCGCCCTCCATCTGGAGCTCGATCAGGCGGTTCAACTCGATGGCGTACTCCATCGGCAGTTCCTTGACGATCGGCTCGACGAAGCCGTTCACGATCATCTTCGTGGCCTCGGTCTCGTCGATGCCGCGGCTCATCAGGTAGAAGAGCTGCTCTTCGCCGACCTTGCTCACTGTCGCCTCGTGGCCGATGGTCACCTGCTCCTCGTCGATCTCCATCACCGGGTAGGTGTCGGAGCGCGACTCGGCGTCCAGCAGGAGCGCGTCGCAGCGCACCGTCGACTTCGAGTTCTTGGCGCCGGGGTAGACCTTCAGGAGGCCCCTGTAGCTCGTCCGGCCGCCGCCCTTGGAGATGGACTTCGAGATGATGGTCGAAGTCGTGTTCGGGGCGACGTGGATGACCTTGCCGCCGGCGTCCTGGTGCTGGCCCGGGCCGGCGAACGCCAGCGAAAGGATCTCGCCGTGGGCGCCCGGCTCCATCAGGAACACGCTCGGGTACTTCATCGTGATTTTCGAGCCGAGGTTGCCGTCGACCCACTCCATCACGGCGTCCTGGTAGGCCACCGCGCGCTTCGTCACCAGGTTGTAGACGTTCGTCGACCAGTTCTGGATGGTCGTGTAGCGCACGCGTGCGCCCTTCTTGACGATGATCTCGACCACCGCCGAGTGCAGCGAGTCGTTCGAGTAAGTCGGAGCCGTGCAGCCCTCGACGTAGTGCACGTAGCTGCCCTCTTCGGCGATGATCAGCGTGCGCTCGAACTGCCCCATGCTCTCCGTGTTGATCCGGAAGTAGGCCTGGAGCGGGATGTCCACTCGCACGCCGGCGGGCACGTAGACGAAGCTGCCCCCCGACCACACGGCCGAGTTCAGGGCCGCGAATTTGTTGTCGGCTGCCGGCACGATGGTGCCGAAGTACTGCCGGACGATGTCCTCGTGCTCGCGCAGGCCGGTGTCCATGTCCACGAAGATGACGCCGAGCTTCTCGAGGTCCTCGCGGATCTTGTGATAGACGACCTCGGAGTCATACTGGGCGCCGACGCCGGCCAGGAACTTGCGCTCCGCCTCGGGGATGCCGAGCTTGTCGAAGGTGCGCTTGATCTCGGGAGGGACCTCTTCCCAGGTGCGCCCCTGCCCCTCCATGGGCTTCACGTAGTAGTAGATGTCCTGGAAGTCCAGCGGGTAGCCCTCCAGGTTGCCGCCCCAGAAGCCCTTCGGCATGGGCTTGGACTCGAAGATGTCGAGCGCGCGCAGGCGCTGCTCGCGCATCCACATCGGCTCGCCCTTCATCGCCGAGATCGAGGCGACGATCTCCTTGTCGAGGCCCTTGCGGACAACGTTGACCGGCTTGAAGTCGGGGTCATGCCAGCCGTACTTGTATCCGGTGACGATCTCTTCTGGTCTAACGGCTGTCATGCGACACCTCCAACATCGCCGCGGCCCGTTGCTCTGGCCGCTGGCGAATGTGCCTGAATTTGTCTGGCAATCTCGCTATGCGGAAGTCGCAAGCGCGCCCTCCGCCTCGTCGATCTCCTTGGTGATCCAGTCGTAGCCCTTCTCCTCCAGCTCCGCCGCCAGCTCTGGCCCGCCGGAGCGGACGATGCGGCCGCGGTAGAGCACGTGGACGAAGTCGGGCGTGACGTAATTCAGCATGCGCTGGTAGTGGGTGATGAGCAGGATGCCCATCTCCGGGCTGCGCAGGGCGTTGATGCCCTCGGCCACGGTGCGCAGGGCGTCGATGTCGAGGCCGGAGTCGGTCTCGTCCATGATCGCCATCTGCGGCCGAAGGATGCCCATCTGCAGCACCTCGGCGCGCTTCTTCTCGCCGCCGGAGAAGCCGTCGTTGACGTAGCGGCGGGCAAACGACTCGTCCATTTTGAGGAGGGCCATCGTATTCAGCAGCTGCGTGCGGAACTCGCGCACCGGGATGTCGGCGCCGCGCACGTTCTTCAGCGCCGCCCGCAGAAAGTTCACCATCGTGACGCCGGGGATGGCGGTCGGGTACTGCATGGCCAGGAAGAGGCCCCTCTTCGCCCGCTTGTCCGGCGTGAGGTCGGTGATGTCCTCACCCTTGAAGTAGATGCGGCCGCCGGTGACCTGGTAGCGCGGGTGGCCCATGAGGGTGTTCGCGAGCGTGCTCTTGCCGGAGCCGTTCGGGCCCATGATGGCGTGGACTTCGCCCACGGACACCTCCAGGCTGAGGCCGTTGAGGATCTGCTTGCCCTCTACGGCGACGGTCAGGTCTACGATCTTCAGTGTTGCGTGCTCAGTCATTGGCTAACGCCGATCTCCTCTGGTTTGCGGACTTCGGGACCTTCGGGCCTAGGCACCAGCCGCGCCTTCGGCCGGCCGCGGCTCGCGGACTATGTACTCGCACACCGGCGAGCCCTCGGCGATGCGCCTGATCTGGTCGACGTGCGCCCCGATCAGGAGCTCGATGCTCTGGCGGTCGGAGCGGCAGGGCGCATCCGTGATCTCGGCGATCCGGATGTAGGGGCATTCGCCGTTCACGAGCCGGAAGCCGGAATCGCCGTCCGGCCGCCAGCCGTCGACGATACCCTCCTCCTTGAGGGCGCGGCTTGCGCGCTGGACGCGCTCGGCCAGGGTCGTACCGACGACCTCGGCCTCGTGCGCGGCCGCCACCTCGAAGGCGACTTCCGACAGCGCTTCCTCGAGGACCTCGCGCCCCGACCGGCCGCCGACCGCGGTCTCGTCCATGCGGTCGAGCCGCCGGAAGAGGCGGGTCAGGAGCTGGAGGTAGCGCCTGCCGGAGCTCTCTTCGCCGCGCTCCGTCGGGAAGAAGACCAGCGAGGGCCTGCCGACGCCGTGCCGGTCCAGACGGGCATCGATGAGCCCGTCCGCGCGAAGGCCGTCGAGATGCCGGCGGACGGCCGCCTGGCTGACGCCCAGCGCCTCAGCAATCTGGGCGGTGGTTATCTCGCGATGGCCCCGCACCAGCCGCAACACCTGCTCGCGGGTAGTCTCCACGCTTCGATCTTAGGTTCGGGGCCTCCCTATAGTCAACAATTTCTGACTTAAAATGCAGTTTTGTTCAAAAACCCTAACGTCGCGAGGCGTCTATTTGCCTTGCCGATGCCAGAGGTACGCGAACCAGTAGACGAGGCCCACGAGCACGCCGCCGCCGACCATGTTGCCCAGCGTGACGGGGAGGAGGTTGTCAGAGGCGAAGGCGACCCAACCCAGGTCCGCGGAGGAAGCGGCGCCCACTCTGTTTTCGAGCAGAATGCCCAGGGGGATGAAGTACATGTTCGCGATGCTGTGCTCGAAGCCGGCGGCCACGAAAGCGGAAATCGGGAACACGATCGCGACAGCCTTGTCGATGGTGCTGCGGGCGCTGTAGGTCAGCCACACCGCGAGGCAGACCAGGGCGTTGCAGAGGACGCCGAGGAAGAACGCCCCCTCGAAGTCCAAGTCTACCTTCGCGCTGGCGATACGGACCGCGGTGGCCCCCACCTCCTCCCCGCCGAGTCTCCACTGGCCTGAGAGGAGCACGAGGACCGCTGTGGCGACAGCGCCGGCAAAGTTCCCGGCGTACACGACAGCCCACACGGCCAGTAGGCGCACGGCCTGCACCTTGCCGGCAGCGAAGGCCATGACCATGAGGTTGTTGCCCGTGAACAGCTCGGCGCCGCCGATGACCACGAGTATCAGGCCCAGGCTGAAGGCGAGGCCCCCAAGAAGCCGGGAGGGCCCGAAGCCAAGGCTGCTCTCCGTGACGACGACCGTGAAGAAGTTGGCGCCGAGCGCAATGAAAGCGCCGGCCAAGACCGCGAGGACGAACATGCGGTGCAATGGCATGTTCGCTTTCGCGACACCGACCTCCTCAGCCCGCTCGGCCATCGCGGGCGGGAGGAGCAGGTCGAATGAGGCCGGGTGGTCTTGCATCTCGTGCTCAGGTCGCTCCAGCCTACGCTGTTGTAGGCGACGGCGTGGCTGCCGTCGCGGGTTGTCCGGCTCCAATCCTACCCCGGCCGCCTGCCCGATGCTTGCCTCGCCAATCGTGGCACCTGCTATACTCCGGCTCGGTGGCTTCTTCCATATAAATGCTTTGGTAGGTGAACATTTATGAAGGTTTCCTGCACCCAGGAAGCACTCTCCGCGGTCTGGGCATCGTCGGCCGGGCGGTCGCCGTCCGCAGCCCCCTGCCCATCACCTCCAATGTCCTCATCACCACCGACAAGGGGCAGATCAAGCTCGTGGCCACGGACGCGCAGTCCCTGACCATGAGCTGCTGGATCGGTGGCCAGATCGACGAAGAAGGCGGGATCACGGTGCCGGCCCGCCTCCTCACCGACTTCGTGAACACGCTGCCGAACGACAGGATCACGATGTCCGTGGCGCCGCGGTCGCGTCAGATGCGGCTGGTCTGCGCCCGCAACGAGGCCACCATCGGCGGCATCGACGCCGAAGAGTTCCCGCCGGCGCCGTCGGTCAAGGACGGCGTTACCGTTGCCCTGAAGCCGAAGGAGTTGCGCCAGGCGATCGCCCAGACGGTGTTCGCGGCCGCGACGGACGACTCGCGCCCGATCCTTACGGGGGTTAACACCAAGCTCGAGGGGTCGGAGCTGATGCTCGCGGCCTCGGATGGCTTCCGGCTGTCGGTCTTCAAGCTGCCGCTGGAGAAGCCGGTCTCCGAGAAGACGGAGATCGTCATCCCGGCCAAGGCGCTATCCGAACTGCACCGCCTCCTGGGCGATGAAGAAGGGGACGTGGTCCTCCAGACGGACGCCTCTAGGACCCGTGTGCTCTTCCGGCTGACGAACGTGGAGATGGTCGCCCAGCTGATCCAGGGTACCTTCCCGAACATCTCCCAGCTCATCCCCACCACCTGGACCACCAGCGCCACGGTCAGCGTAAGCGACTTCCTGCGCGAGACGCGCATCGCCTCCGTCTTCGCCCGCGACGGCTCCGGCATCGTCCGCCTGGTGGTGACGCCGGGCGAAGGCGGCATGCCGGGGACGGTGAAGATATCGGCGCGCGCCGAGGAGATCGGCGACAACGAGGGCGTGATCGACGCGGCGGTCGAGGGCGAGGGCGTGAAGATCGCCTTCAACGGCAAGTACCTTCAGGACCTCCTGCAGGCCCTTGACGCCGGCGAGATCGCGATGCAGACGACAGGCCCCTCGAGTCAGGGCGCCTTCCGCCCCGTGGGTGCGGACAACTACGTCCACATCATCATGCCCATGTTCGT
>DATLYJ010000019.1 GCA_035574915.1 Dehalococcoidia bacterium
CAGCCTTCTCGATGTACCGCAGATTGTGCCGTCGCTTCGTCACCCACTGTGGGAACTGCAGCAGGATGTAGCCCAGCTTGCCCGCCGAACGCAGCGGCGCCACGCTGTCGCGGAACCGCTGCCACAGGTCGCTGACCAGGCCGTCAGGCAATTCCTCCAGGTAGACGTTGCCGCGGCTGTTGGCGAAGGCTTCGGCTTCGCCGCGCACTTCCGAGGGCAGCACTTTGAGCGGCGTCTGGTGCAGGCTGAACAGGCGGAAGGCCTTGACGTCAAAGACGAAGCCCGGCGGCGTCCGCTGCGCCCACAGGATCGCGTTGTCGATCGGCGGGATGCCGTAAAAAGTGCTGTCGACCTCGACCATCGAGAACTGCGAGGCGTAGAAGCGCAGGCGCTCCTCCGGCGTCTTTGCCTCGGGCGGATAGAAGCGCTTGCTCCTGATGAGGGTCGGGTCGGCCCAGCCGGCGGTGCCGACGAGTATCCGGCCGCGTCCGGGAGAGGTCACGGGATCGATTGTACGCGCGCCCGGCGGGCAGCCTCGGCCAGGGGACCGTCTTCTGATGGGCTCAGCCCTAGCCTGGCCGCCCCGCCGTCTCCGTTTCGTGCGTGTAGCGGCGGATGATCGCCGCCGGCTCCCCATCGGCGACGACGAGGCCGCGCTCCATGAGGAGGACCCGGTCGGTAAAGCGCTCGACGGCCGGCAGGTCATGCGAGACGATGACGATCGTCACACCCTGGCGGCGCAGACTCTCGATGTGAGAGAAGCACTTCTCCTGGAACTCGGCATCGCCCACCGCGAGCACCTCGTCGACCAGCAGCACCTCCGGGCGGACGTGGACCGCGACCGCAAAGCCGAGACGAAGGAACATCCCGGCCGAGTAGGTGCGCATCGGCTCGTCGATGAACGCCTCGAGTTCGGCGAACGCGATGATGTCGTTCAGGCGCTCGCGCGCTTCCTGGATGGTGAGGCCCAGGAGCACGGCGTTGAGCAGCGCGTTCTCGCGGCCGCTGATCTGCCCGTGAAAGCCCGCGCCGAGCTCTAGCAGCGCCGCCACCCGGCCCCGGATCTCGACGCTACCCGTGGTCGGCTGTGTGATCGCCGCGAGGATGCGCAGCAGCGTGCTCTTTCCGGAGCCGTTCGCGCCGATAATGCCGAGGCTCTGGCCCTTCGGCACTTCGAAGGACACCCCTCGAAGCGCCCAAAAGGGCTCCTGCTCGACCCGGGGGCGGAAGGGGTGAAGGACCATCGTCTTGACGTCCCGGGCGCGGTGGGAGGTGAGCCGGAAGCTCTTCTTGACGTCGCGTACGACGATGGCCGGCGGGGTCTGGTTGTCCACACGCCCAGCCTATAGCCGCGAACGCCACGAGTTCAAACGGGGCCGGGGGACCCCATATGCTTCGCGGACACCTTCTCGAGCTGGCCGATGAAGTATCCGGCCTCGGCCGCTTCCTCGGGCCGCCGGCGCCGCTGCCGCAGGTAGCCGAGGGCTGTAGTCAGGAGCGTGCGCCCAACTTTGCCCTCCTGGCCGCCCCGGGCCGCCAGCGCGATGCCCAGGTAGCCGCTCAGTAGCAGAAACTGGAGGCTTGAGTCCGGACCCGTCGCCGGCAGGCCGGCGCGAGTCGCGGCTTCCGCAGCGCAGGCGGCTGCATCAGTCCAGGCACGGAACGCCTCCTCCGGGCGCCCGAGGCAAAGGAGGTGCATGCCCTTCACCCAGTGGTCGTTCGCGAGCACGTCCGGCGCCACGGCTCCCTGGAAAAGCGGCCCCAGGAGCGACTCGGCGGCCCTCAGGCCCCGCTCGAAATGGCGTTGCTCGCGCGGGACCTCGTCGTCCGGCCAGCAGTCAGCCAGGTCAGCGGCCAGGTTGAAATTGAGCATGTGCAGGGCTCGCATGAGGTTCTGGCGCTCAACGGCGTCGCCCGCCTCCTCCAGGTACTCCTCGACCTCGGAAATACCGGCGTCCGCCACCGCTACCGCGGCGTCGAGGCCTGAAGGCACGCCCGGTTCCAGGACCAGCGCCTGGCGCCCGAGCGTGTACAGGATCAACCGCTCGGGGAAGGAGCCAAACCCGGTAACGAATCCAGCAGCGCCGATTGGCCCGCCGTCGATCGCGGCCCTGCGGAGGCCCGCGCGATGCCTCTCGAAGAACGCCGCGGCATCGAGGATGTCGCCGATGTCAGACCTCCGGCTCGGCCCCGGCCGCCGAGATGTCTTGCCAGCAGCGGTCGATCACCGCGCGGGCGACCCCGTAGCTGAAGCCCCTTGACGTTAGGAAGGTACCCAGCCGTCGCTCGAACGCGCGCCGGTCGAGGTTACGAAGGGCGCGCAGGCGCTGCTGCGCCGCCTGGTAGGCGGCGTCCTCATCCGAAACATCCTCGACCGCGCCGGCCGCGACTTCCTTCGATATGCCCCTGCGGCCAAGCTCGAAAGCGAGGTGGCGGCGGGAACGCGGGGCAGTGGCCTGGCGGGTCTCGACGTAGGCCCGCGCAAAATCCCCGTCGTCCAGATACCCGAGCTCTCGCACGCGCTCGACCGCCGCATCGACTGCGGGCCTCCCGAGACCCCGGCGGCGCAGCCGCAGCCGCAGCTCTCTCTCCGAGCGGGGCCCCCGGGAGAGGAGATGCAACGCGCCTTCCATGGCTTGCTGGCGCTCGTCCATCTCCCGCAGCTCCGAAGCCTCTGCTGCGCTGAGTTCGCGCCCCGGCGTCAGGCCGGATGCTGCTATCAGCTCCAGGGAGAGCGAAAAGGCCCTCTCGCCATCCAGCCAGATGTCGGCACGGCGTTTGAAGCGCCGGCGCTCGATGGCAGTAATGCGGGGCATCCGATGAAGCTTACAGCGGCGCCGGGCTGAGCAGTAACCTCAAGTGAAGACGAAACGCGGGCGCCTCGCCTATACTCCGCCGGACCGGCCGCTCTAGCCGGGGGCTGGTGAGCCTGGGAGGTGTCATGTGAGAGGCGAACATCGGGGCGCACGGCGCTCGCGGACGCTGGTCCTGGCCGCACTACCCCTGCTGATTTCGATTGCCTGCGGCGGCGGAGATTCCGACGGCGCCGGACCGACCCAACCGCCCGCCACGACCGTCCCCACGGCGGCCGCCTCGCCCACGCAGTCCGCGGCGGCCTTCAACCCCTCGCGCCTGTCGGCGGCGGCTATGGCGATGGAGCACGTCACGTCACTCCTCGGCGCGAACATCCAGACGCTGCGGGACAAGGTCACCGACCCGAACCTGCCCTTCTCGAGCGCACCTGCGATCGGCGCGGCGCTCTCGGCCCAGGGAGTCCATCTGATCTACAGCAGTTACCAGGCGGGCGCCGCGCCGGCCGCCGGGCGGCCCTTCGCGGTGCAGAACACGGTTCAGGGCTACCCCAGCGCCGCCAACGCGACGGCGGCATTCACCGCGCTGCGCACAACCTGGCAGGGGACGCTGTTCCAGAACCTGCAACAGCAACCCAACCTGGGCGCCGCCTGGGAGGAGTCCTTCTGCCAGTTGGGAAACTTCGCGACCGCGGGCGGCCAGCAGCAGCAGTGGTTCGTCTGCATGGCGCGCCAGGGCCCATACGTCGCGACCGTCTCGATCGGCAGCTTCCCCAACATGGACGTGAACTTCGTGGCGCCGCTAGTGAGCTCCTACTTCGACGAGGCAAGTCGCGGTCTGCGCTGAGGCGGCGCCGGCTGCCTCACCGGATCCCACACTCAGGCCGGATGTCGTGCACAGGCACGGTGCGGCGCCTACTGAGGCCGCGGTCGCTCAGAGCCAGAGCGCGACGGTGAAGGCGGCGAGCCAGGCGAGGGCTATGACGCGGGTTCGAGCTAACATGACGACCTCCTCCTCAGCGCCATGATCGGCCGCGGGAGGAGCGGTAACAGGATCGCGGAGCTATCGTCCTGCTAACGACGGGCGTGGTTACAGCTTGCCCGCTTGGCGTGCCCACTTGTACACGGAGGCGAGCGCGGCAACCGGGCGCTCGGCGGCGTAAGGGTATGCCGGCACGCCGCGCTCGGAGAGATAGCGGCAGGCCTCCTCGACCTCGACGTCCCCCACCAGTGAGGCGACAACGGGCTTGACCTTGCCGGCCGCGCGGGCCTCCTCCAGCACTTCACCCACCACCTGCGCGAAGACCATGGGCGGCGTGATGATGGTGTGCCAGTAGCCCAGTATCAGCGAGTGCACCCGGTCGTCGAACAGGGCAAGGCGTATTGCCCGCCGGTAGGTCTCGGGCGGCTCGCCGCCCGTGATGTCAATCGGGTTGCCGTACGCCCCGAAGGGTGGGATCAGCTCCTTGAAGCCCAGGCCCAGGTCCTCCGGCATCTCCATGAGCTTCAGCCCGTAGTCGGCGCAGGAGTCGGAGAGCAGCACGCCGGACCCGCCCGCGCCGGTGACGATCAGCACGTTCTCGCCCCGGGGCACGGGCAGCATCGACAGCGCGCGGGACCAGTCGAGCAGGTCTTCGAGGGTGCGAGCGCGGATGACCCCGGCCTCGCGGAAGGCAGCCTCGTATATCTGGTCGGTACCGGCGAGCGCGCCGGTGTGTGACGCGGCGGCCCGGGCGCCGTAGGCGGTCCGCCCCGCCTTCAGCACCACCACGGGCTTCTCTCTCGACACCCGTTTCGCCGCCTCGACGAAGGCGCGGCCGTCCTTGATGTCCTCCACGTGCATGGCGATGACGCGCGTGTTTGGGTCCTCGGCGTAGTACTCGAGGAGGTCATCTTCGTCCAGGTCAGACTTGTTGCCGAGGCCGACGATTGCCGAGACTCCCATCCTGTTCGTCCGGCTGTATCCGATGATCGCCATGCCGACGCCGCCGCTCTGAGATGAGAGCGCCACGCTGCCCCGCTCGGTGTACGGCGTGCAGAAGGTCGCGCAGAGGTTGGCCGGTGTGTAGTAGTAACCGTAGATGTTCGGACCCATCACGCGCACGTTGTGGCGGCGGGCGACCGCGACCATGTCGTCCTGTAGCTCCTGGTTGCCCGTCTCCGCGAAGCCCGAGGGTATGAGGATGGCGCCGGCGACACCCTTCTGCCCAGCCTGGTCCAGCGCTCCCGCGACCGCGGGCGCGGGGATCGCGAACACGGCGACATCGACCTCGCCGGGGACATCCGTGATCGCCGGATAGGCCTTGAGGCCCTGTATCTCCGAAAGCCGCGGGTTTATCGGATGCACTTTGCCCTTGTAGCCGCCATCGAGGATGTTGCGCACCACCGAGTAGCCGATCTTGCCCTCTTCAGCGGAGGCGCCGATCACGGCAACGGACCGCGGGTTCATGATCCGGCGCATCGCCGCCAGGATCTCCTCGCGCTCGGGCCGCGGCCGCGCGGCGGCAGCGCCCTCATTCGAGAGGACGATGCGCGCGTCGACGGCGGTACAACCGTCGGGGCGGGCGATCACGGGGTTGAGGTCGAGCTCGGCGATCTCCGGGTGCGCGCTCACCAGCTCCGAGACCTTGACGACGGTGTCGCACAGCGCATCGAAGTCCACTGGCCGCTCTCCGCGCACGCCCTCGAGCAGCGACGCCCCCTTGAGTTCGGCGAACATCGACCGGGCGCGCTCCTTGGTTACCGGCGCCAGAGCGAAAGCGACGTCCTTCAGTACCTCCACGAAGATGCCGCCGAGCCCGACCATGACCACCTTGCCGAAGGTGGGGTCCGTGATCGCGCCGACGATGACCTCCCGCCCGGCGGGCGCCATGGCCTGCACGAGCACGCCATCGATGGTCGCGGTGGGGTCGAAAGCAGCGGCGTGGAGCATGATCTGCTCGTAGGCGCCGCGAACCGCGGCGTCGTCGGTCAGGTTAAGGGCTATGCCGCCGGCATCCGACTTGTGGCTGATCGCCGCGGACAGCACCTTGAGCGCCACCGGGTAGCCGATGCGCGCTGCGGTCTCGACGGCCGATTCGACACTGGTGGCAACCCCCTCCGCGGGGAGGGGAACTCCGTAGGCGCGACAGATATCTCCGGCCTCCGAGGCCGTCAGTCCGGACCGGCCCTGGGCGAGGGCGCGGTCGATGGTCGCGCGAACGTAGTCGCCATCCATGTGGGGCTCCTTATGTCAGACGTATCGACGAATGTAGCGCACGGGAGCCTTGGCGGCTAGAGACCTTGGACTCGGGTGGCAAGGGCCGCCAGGCCCCGAGGGGACTAACGTCGCGGGGTTGGCGTGGGGTCCGGCCGGAGGCCGGTGCCGATGCAAGCATCGGTGCTGCGGAGGGCGCCGCGCACACCCGGAGGACTGTTGACGTAGGCGCGGTCGGCGAGGCGGAGCGCTTCCTGCATCCGTTGCTGCAGGCGCAGGTTGTTGGCGTCGACCGAGGCCGTGCTCGCGAAGATAGCATCGATCTCCTCGAGCGAGCGCCGCCATTCCGCCAGTGGCACCCGGACCTGTTCCTGGATAGCTTCGTGCAGCGCCCTGGCCGCCGCGGGCGGCGCGATCGACTCCAGCGTCCGCAACTCGGACTCAGCAATTGGGATAAGCGCCGACCACAGGCTCTGAGCGCGCGAGCGCCGCTCCTCCAGCGAGAGCCTCGTGGGGTCAACCATCGCCTCAGGCACACGCGCGGCAGCCACCTGGGACACCTGGATGGCGAGACATACTCGCTCCGCCCAGGCCAGTTCGGCGGGAGTAGGCGTCGGGTTCGCTGGTAGCGAGACGCCCGGCGTGGGCGTTACCGGGGGATCGCGGTCTGAGCCACACGCGAACCCGGCCACGCACGTGGCGAGCAAGGCCAGTCGCGCGCACCACCTCATGGCGGCGCAATCCTACTGCCGGCCGGCAAGCCTCACAAGCGCCGCAACGGCACTGTCCGAACGTCCGGATGGCGCTAAACTTGGCTCATGGCAGGGCCAAAGGCCAGACAGTCGTTCGAAGAGCTATACAGGCAACTCGAGGAGACGGTATCGAAGCTGGAACAGGGCGGCCTCAGCCTCGACGATTCCCTCGAGGCCTACGAGGCCGCCGTGACCCTTGCCCGCCAGTGCCAGCGCCTGCTCGACGAAGCCGAGCTCCGCATCACGAAGTTGCGTGAGAGCTTTCAGGTCGCCGAGCCGTCAATCGAATACGATGCCGGTGCGACTGCCGAGGAGGAGGAGTGAGGCAGGAGTCCTTGCCCGAAGGCGCCTACAGCGGAGCGCGACCCCGGGGTGAGTACGGCCAGGTGACGGCAGAAGCCGATAGCCGACCAGCCGAAAGCCGATAGCCAAGCAATGCCCCGCCTTCGTGCCGACCTTCACACCCATAGCCACTACTCGCGCGACTCCGTCCTGTCGCCGGAGGCGTACGTCCAGGCATGCATCCGCAAGGGGATCACCTGCGCCGCCGTCACCGACCACAACGAGATCGAGGGCGCCATCGTGATCGCGCGCCTCGCGGAGAAGATGGCGCCGGGTAAGCTGAAGGTGATAACGGGGGAGGAGATCAAGACCCGCGACGGCGAGATCATCGGCCTCTTCCTGAAAGAGCTTGTCCCGCGGGGCATGAGCGCCGAGGAGACGGTCCGCGCGATCAAGGAGCAGGGCGGCGTGGCCACGATCCCGCACCCCTTCGACGTCTTCCGGCGAAACGTGATCAAGCGCGACGTCCTTGACCGGATCGTGCCGCTGGTCGATGCGGTCGAGGGCTACAACTGCCGCAACATTCTCCCCCAGCACGACACCCGGGCCCGCGAGGTGGCGGCCGCGGCGGGCAAGCCTTTCAGCGTCGGGTCAGACTCGCACTCCCGCTGGGAGATGGGCGGCGTGCACATGGAGATGGATGACTTCGAGACGCCGGAGGAGTTCGTCCAGGCGCTGGCGCGCGGGCGCGTGAGCTTCCGGCGCTCGCTGCCGATGGTGCACTGGATCAGCACCTACGCGAAGGCGCGCTGGCGCCTCGGGCTGCGGCCGAGCTATCCCCACTCCGTGCCTCGAGGACCCGGCGACGGTGTCCGGCAGGAGCAGGCCGTTCAGGCTGACGCCACCAGAGACCGCGGGCCATGACGCTGCGCATCGGCTGGTTTGCGACCGCGCGCGGGACGACCTCTGCGAAGCTGCTACGCGCCGCGCTCGAAGCTATCGACGCGGGCATGGACGCTCGCATCAGCTTCGTGTTCTCGAACCGGGATCCCGGCGACTTCGAGAACACGGACCGCTTCTTCGACGAAGTCCGTGCGGCAGGCATCCCGCTCGTAACGCTCTCCAACACGAAGTTTCGCCGCAGAGTCGGCGGCAAGCCGTCACGCGAAGGCGAACCGCTGCCGGAATGGCGGCGCGAATACGACGCCGAAATCGCGAAGCTGGTCGAGCCTTACGGCTTCGACCTCGGCGTTGCCGCCGGCTACATGCTCATCTTCACGGACGTGCTCTATCAGCGCTGGCCGCTCATCAACCTCCACGGCGCGGCGCCGGACGGCCCCATCGGGGTCTGGCAGGACGTCGTCTGGCAGCTCATCGAGCAGCGGGCAAGCGAGAGCGGCGTGCTGATCTTCCTCGCGGACGGCAACCTGGACCGGGGCCCGGTGGTCACGTACTGCCGCTACTCCCTGCGCGGCCCCGGCATCGACGAGCTATGGGCGAAGGTCGGCGACAGGACGGTCGCGGAGATCAAGTCAGCGGAAGGCGAGGACAACCCCTTGTTCCAGGAGGTCCGCGCGCGGGGCGTGGCGCGCGAGATACCGCTGCTGGTCGAGACGCTGCGGGGCTTCGCCGATGGGCGCTTCCGCATCCGGAGCGTGCCGGGCGGGTTCGAAGTCACCGACGCGGAAGGACGGCCGCTGGCAGGGGTGGACCTGTCGCAGCGCGTCGAGGAGCTGGTGGCAGGTTCGCCAGGCCTCGCGGCGCCGGAGACTCCCGCTGCCCCCGGCCCCTAGCCGGCCGGGCTACCTGTACAGGCTCAGGTCGCCCTTCCACACCAGCCTTTCCTCGCTGCGCGGGTCGTCTTCGGCGCGAGACGGGACGTCAAACACCATCGTCGCGCGGCGCTGCGTGTCGAACTGCGGCCATTCCGGGACCGGCCCGCCGTTGGGGTCGCCCTTCCGGGCGAAGTTCGCCCAGGCCGCGCTCATCACGGACTCGAGTTCGTGCTTGTCCGGGCGCTCGCCGGTCATCGGGACGTCGTCGACGTTCGCGAAGGCGAACGGTATCTCCATCGCATGGGCCGCCTTGTAGAGGCCGCCGAGGAAGTCGGACTCCCAGGCGAAGAAGTACATGTACACCGGTGCGCCGCCAGCCGCTACCCGGCGCTCCGCGAGCGTGTTCGCCGCCAGGCGCCGCGCCTCGCTGTTGATGCCGACGAGCAGGTCCCAGGGCGTGGCCTCCGGCCGGTTCCTGCGGTAGACCGCGAGCACTTCACGCCAGTCGAGGGCCGAGCGCGCGAAGAGGGCCGCCAGCCGCTCCTCGAGCTCGTGCTCCTCGAGGCGGCGCCTGCGGGGGTCTCGCGCCATGAAGAGCGCCGCTTCGTCCTTGTTCGTCCCGAGCAGCAGCGGGACGTCCACGCTCGTCGGACAGGCGACCGGGTCGAAGGGGTGCACGGGCATGTACTCGCCGTCCATGACGGGCGCGAAGTTGAAGCCGCCTCCAGCCGCGCCGTCACCGCCCTGCACGCCAATCGCCTCCGTCAGTTGCTCGTGAGGCAATACCTGAAGCTTGCCGAGCTCGCCCCTGCCGATGCCCAGCTTCGCGAGGAGGCGTTCTGCCATCTCCGTCGCGCGGTCGCGCTCGATCGCCCGCAGGGTGACGCTGCTCTGGACGATGGCGCGGTGGAAGAGGCCCTTCGCCGCCGGCATCGCCAGCAAGGTGCAGACCTTACGGCCGCCGCCTGACTCCCCGAAGATGGTGACGTTGTTCGGGTCGCCACCGAAGGCC
>DATLYJ010000020.1 GCA_035574915.1 Dehalococcoidia bacterium
AGGCGTTAACGTCGGGCGATGAAGGAGGTGGCGCTATGCAGCAGACCTATCAGTGCAGGCAGTGCGGCCAGAGCTTCCGCTCCCAGCAGGAGTTGGAGGAGCACACCAGGCGCACGCACGGCCAGCAGCACAGCTAGGAGGAGGCAAGGGGGCGCCGCCAGGCGCCCCCTTTCGCACCGGAAACCTCATGCAGGTACACTTCCCCGTCCTCGTCCTGTCGCTTGCCCTCATGCTCCTGCTGTGGTTGGCCTGAGGTTCCGTGCCCGGGCATGAGCGCGCGGCCTAGGCCGGAGCAGGGGGTGGGGCTGAGGTCTTTCCCTCCAGCACGTAGAGGCGGAAGCCGTCCCAGAGACCGCGCAGGTAAGACGGGATGCCGCGCGGGCGCCCGTGAATGGCCATCTGCAGCGAGTAGTACGGGAACCTAACCAGGAGCTGGCCCGCGAAGTAGGGCACAAAGCGGATGCCGGGCGACCAACGCCTCCCGAGCAGAATGCTGCCCCTGGCGTAGTGATAGGCCTGCGCGGGCGAAAGCACGTTGGAGCCGCGGAAGCCCGCGCTCGCGGAGACCTTGTGCGCGGTGAGTGGCCGGCCGCAGACCCGGATGCGATAGCCCAGCGACCTCAGCCGCAGGCACCAATCGATGTCTTCCAGTCCCAGAAAGAAGGCCTCGTCCAGGAGGCCGGCCCGGCGAAAGGCTTCGGCCGGCGTCAGGGCGCTGCAGTTCGGGACGTAATCGCTCTCGAAGAGCCTGCCCAGCCGCTTGGAGGCCGCGGTCACGGGTCTCGAGAGGTAGACGTGCCGGGCCAGCCCGAGAAAGCGGTTGTACACCGCGCCCGCGAACCAGAGGCGCTCCCGGTTCTCGTAGTAAGTGATTAGCGGTGAGATCGTGCCCAGGCGGGGCTCCGCCTCGAAAGCCGGCAGGAGGGCATCCAGCAACCCTGGGTCGACGACGACGTCATTGTTCAGGAGCAGGACGTACTCGGCGCCCTGCGCCAGCGCTTCGCGGATGCCGGCGTTGTAGCCGGCCGCAACGCCGAGGTTGGCATGGTTGCGCACGAACTTCGCCCTGCCGCCCCAGACCCCTTCCAACCTCTCGGCGGAACTGTCCGTCGAGCCGTTGTCGACCACGACGACCGACAGGCGCTGGTAGTGCAGGTTCGCCACTGACCGCAGGCACTCATCCGTGTCCGAGAAGTTGTTCCAGGTCAGGACGACGGCGGCAACCGGCGGGGCTTCGTCGCGCATAAGAGGGACTCGCGGCGAGTCTAGCCCATTCCCCCAGCCTCGTATACGAGCCCGGCTCGGCTAGCCGGCGGTGAGCACCCCTTCGCCCACCAGGCTCACAGGCCGGAATCGCCCTGCTCGCAGCTCCTCGATGAGGTCCTCGATGGACTCGATGGTGTTGATGAACTCGGTGGCGCACTTGCCGATGTCCGCGATCGCATGGGCGTCGCTTCCGGCGGTGCCGGGCATGCGCATGTAGTCGCAAAGCCGTGCCGAGAATGTGTTCTCCTTCACGCTGCCGCGGCCGTTGATGCGCTCCAGGGCCACGCAGTGCTGGTAGGCGGTGTTGCGGGAAGCGCGCTCCAGGGCCTCCTCGTAGTCCCTCTCCTCCCGCACCACCCACGGCATCTGGCGCCGGTAGGGGTGGGCCGCGACCATGGCGCCCCGCGACTCGCGGATGTACTCCGCCAGCTCCAGGGAGCGGTGCATCCCGTAGACGTACTTCTCCAGCCCGTAGCACAGCATGTGGCCGTCTTCGGTATTGATCTCGATTGCTGGCAGGACCAGGAAGTTGTGCCTCTTCGCCAGCTCCCGTACCTTTTCCGGCTCCCAGAAGTAGTCGTGCTCCGACAGGCAGATCCCGTCCAGGCCCGCCTTCTTCGATCTTTCTATGAGCTCGTCCGCGGTCAGATAGGAGTCCCAGGACAGAGGCCTGGTGTGCGTGTGCAGGTCTATGAGCATTAATGGGAATTCTAAGCGGCGCCCGCCGCAAAACGCGAATGGGCGGCCGTGGAGGGCCACAGCCGGGCGTTGACTCTTGATTTAAGTGAGTGTACTATTCGCTCAATATGGCGCCCCGACGATACCAGATGTCCAGACGCGCGGCCAACGTAGAGCAAACCCGGCGCCGCATCGTCGAGGCTACGATGGCGCTGCACGCCGAGAAGGGCGTGCTCGACACGACCGTCGCCGACATCGCTGCCCGCGCTGACGTCGCCGTCGGCACCATCTACCGCCACTTTCCCACGCTCGATGACCTCGTCGACGCCTGCGGCCAGGCAACGTGGGAGCTTGCCGCGCCGCCTTCGATTGCTGTCTTCGCGGACCTGGACTCACTCGAAGAGCGGGTACGGCGCCTGTTCCTAGCCTTCGGCGACGTCTACCAGCGTTTGAGCGAGCTCGGGATGGACCACGCCGCCGTCCGCGTGGAAGGCAAGAAAGTGGCGCCGGTTGCGCGGTGGTTCGCCGCCTGGGACGAGCTGCACCAGGCCATGGTGCGCGCCGCCCTGGGCGGCGACGAAGACGGCGTCGAGGACCAGACGGCCGCTGCCGTGCTCCGGGTCCTGTCTGGCTGGGAAGCCTGGCGTGGCCTCAATGAGGCCGGCCTGCCCGGCAGCGAGGCGGTAGCCCTGCTGGCGGAGATCGCGCTGTCTTGGCTGGCAGGCCGGTCCCGGAAGGAGGTGCGTCCGCCCTAGATCATTGCCCGGCGAAAACCGTAAGAGCGAACAACCGCGAAAGGAACAAGGGAGTTGGACACCGCCTATAAAGCCACCGACGAAGTGCATGTGTTCCCGGTCAATCTGCCCATCCCCGGCCTCGGCTTTCTGCCGATCAACGCTTTCCTCCTCAAATCGCGCGAGCCCGTACTTATCGATACCGGCCTCGGTGTCGAGCGGAATAACTTCATCGCGGCGCTGGAGTCGGTCATCGACCCGCGCGAGCTGCGCTGGGTCTGGCTGACGCACGACGATGCCGACCACACCGGGGCGATCCAGGAGGTGATGCGCATTGCGCCGAACGCGAAACTCGTCACGCACGCCCTGGCCGCGATGCGCATGAGCACCTGGTGGGACGTGCCGTTGGACCGCGTTCACGCCATCGGCCCGGGCCAGAAGCTGGACGTGGGCGACCGAACGCTGGTGGGTTTTGCCCCGCCCGTCTTCGACAACCCGATGTCCACCGGCATCTACGACGCCAAGTCAGGCATCCTGTTCAGCGTCGATTCCTTCGGGGCGCTAATAGACGCGCCGGCCCAGGATGCGAAGGATGTCCCGCAGGACGTGCTTGCCCAGGGCATGGTCGCGTGGGCGACCGAGGACTCACCATGGACCAGCCTCGTGGACGAGCGGAAGTTTGGCGCCGTCCTCGAGGAGGTCAGGGCGCTCGGCCCGAAGATGATCCTGTCGTCGCACCTGCCGCCGGCCAGCAACCGGACCGAGGAGTTCTTGAAGCTCCTTGCCACCGTCCCGCGGGCCGAGCACATGCCCGCGCCCGATCAGGCCATGTTCAGCGAGATGGTCGCTCAGCTCACGGCGCCCGCGGGCGCCTAGAGGCCGGCACTGCATACACGAGGAGAGGCGGCACGGGGCGACGCCTCTCCTCGTGTTACGTTCGGCGGGTCATCGTCCGCCCCGCGTATCAAGTGCGCGCCCCTGGCTTCCGGCCGCGCCCACGAGAGCCAGCCAGCCCGCGAGCGCTGCCATTTTCTCGCGATCCGTCCAGGGAGGCCCGAGGCCAGCGCCCATGGCGGACAACCGTACATTCAGTTCGTGCATCCGGAGATCGAGGGCCGCGGCGGCAAGGTCACGGGCCTCCACCTCCGGCACGAGCGTGGCGTTCAGGGCCGCGGCTTCGATGCCACGGAGCAACGCGTAGCGGTACAGTTCGCCTTCGGCAGCGTGCCATCCGGTGTGGGACATGCGGGCGTGTGTCGGCGGGTGCGGTGGCGGCCCTCGCTTTACGATCAGCCCTGCAGCCGCGAGTCCGTCTCCGGCCCTGCCGGCAAGGTCCCTGATCGCCGCCTCGGCAGCGCTGCAAGCCTCCGCCGCCACGTCCTCGATGAGCTGTCGCGCTTCCCGGGGACCTAGCCGCTGCGCCACGTGGTAGACCTGGGCTGGCAGCGTGGGTGGAAGGAGGCCGACCCGCTCTCGCTCGACGACTCGCAGCAGGCCGCCCTCTTCGACCTTCACGGCTACGGCGACCGCCCAGCCCGTGAATGCGCGAAGGCCGAGTGCCGTTGCCATGGACTGATGGTACATTGCCGTCTATCGAACCTGGAGGGGGCGAATGATAAGGGAAGAACGAGCGCGGCTCGTCGAGCGTTATCGCCGCGGTCATCGCGACATAATGTCGCTGCTGGCGTTGCCAGGGACCCTGCCTCTGGACTTCGCCCCGGAAGGGGAGTGGTCGGCGCGCCAGGTCGTGCACCATCTCGCCGACACCGAAGTCTTTCGCTGCACGCGCCTGAGGCGGCTCCTTTCCGAGGACCAGCCGCTGGTCCAGGCGTTCGATGAGTTGCGGCTCGCGGAGCGCGCCTACTACTCGCGGCCGATCGAGGCCTCACTGGCGCTCTTCGACGCCGGCGTGCGGTCCAGCCTCGAGTTCATCGACTCCATGACGGAGCAGGACTGGTCGAAGGAGGGCACCCATAGCGAGTTGGGACGCTTCAGCATGGAGGACTGGCTGGTGCGCGCCGCCGACCACCTCGCCCAGCACGCGGAGCAGTTGCGCCGCACGCTCGAGGCCGGCGGCGGACCGCTCGCCGTCACCGTCGAGCCGTTGGTGGCGGAGCGGCTGAAGCCCTGGCTTACGGACCTCCTCGCCCGCAACCACAGCGCGCGGGTCGTCAGCCGCGGCCGCATGTACTTCCCCGCCGAGCTTCCCGGGTTTGTCGCCAGAATCGGCGGCCGCCCGATTGCTCTGGCGACCTACCTCGTCGAGGGTGCCGAGTGTCAGCTCGTCACGCTGCACTCGGAGGTCGAGAACGTTGGCGCGGGCTCTGCGCTGATCGCGGCAGTCCGGGCCGAGGCCGCGAACGCCGGCTGCCGCCGCCTCTGGCTCATCACGACCAACGACAACACGCACGCCATCCGCTTCTATCAGCGCCGCGGCTTCCGTCTTGCCCACGCCCACGTCGGCGCTATCGACGCCGTGAGCCGCCCTCTGAAACCGGAGATCCCTTTCGCCGGCAACGACGGCATCCCCATCAGGGACGAGATCGAGATGGACCTCCTTCTGCCGTAACTGTCATAGCCGGGCCCTTCAGTCGTTTCTAGGTGTGAGGCTCAGGGACGAGCCGGTAACCGCGAAGGAGAGCGCCGTGCGAAACGATGAAGGCCACGCCCCGAGGGAGCAGGACAGACAGGACTATTTCCGGCTTGTCGATCATGACGCTGACGGGCTCGATGACGACGGCGCGGAACCGCTGGCGCCCGAGGTAATAGCCTCTCTAATCCAACTGCGGGAACGGCTGAAGGAGAAGCTCTTCGCCCCCAATCCCGCCACACGCACCCAGTGGAGCAGCCTCCGGCCCTCGAACTGACCGCGAAGTCCGGCAGGCCGCCTCGCCAGCAAAGACGCGCGGCTCCGGCGTTACTCCCGCATGCGTTCCTCGCACCAGGCCTTGATCAGGTGGTGCGCAATCGCGACCCGGCCGGGCACGGAGAAGCCGAGGTCGGGGCCAGGCGACACGATTGCCTTGTGGACCTCGTCGCGGTCGAACCAGCGGGCGCCGTCGATCTCGAAGGGGTCGATCACGAAGTCCTCGGACTGGACGCGGGCGAAGCAGCCCAGCATGAGCGACATCGAGAACGGCCACGGCTGTGAGGCGACATAACGCACCTCGTCCACATCGAGGCCGACCTCTTCCTTCACCTCGCGCCGCACAGCGTCCTCGAGCGACTCGCCCTGGTCGATGAAGCCCGCGAGCGCCGAATAGCTGTTCGGCGCCCAGTTCCGGCCCCGGCCCAGCAGGCAGCGGTTGCCGCGCCAGACCACCATGATCACCACCGGGTTGGTGCGCGGGAAGTGCTCCGTGCCGCACCCCGTACACTTCCGCATCAGGCCGGCGTCGTGCACCTCCGTCCGGTCGCCGCAGTTGGAGCAGTAGCCGTGCGTGGCGTGCCAATCGACTTGCGACTTCGCCTGCGCGACGATGCCGGCCTCCTGGGGCGGCAGCCGCGTCGCCAGGCTGCGCGCATCGGCGTAGCGCGCGCCCTCGAGGCCCAGCGCTTCCAGCGGCTCCGGCAGGGGCGAGACATCCACGGCAAAGTACGCCCGCCCATCGAGCTGCCCGAGCAGGTAGGACGGCGCGTCGTACTCCAGCGCCTGGACCTGCCCGGCTGTCGCCCACGCCAACACGGGCGAGGTCTCGTCACCCACCACCGGGATCTGAAGCCGCCACAACGGCAGGAACCGGCTATCGCGGTCTGTCCGCTTCGCCTCCAACCAGAGTGGGTCTCGCCGCTCCGCCGCGGCGCGGTCCAGCGGGTTGCCGGAAAAGGGGATGATGTCCGCCATACGTCTCCCTGGTGGAGCAATCATACCCGCCTCCTGGGCCGGGCTTGTATGATCTGGCCGACCGACCACACGACGAAAGCCGCCTCATGCCCGAACTGCCCGAAGTCGAGACCATACGCCGCGACCTCGAGCCGCGTCTCGTCGGGCGCCGCATCACCCGTGTGGAGATCGCGCCCGACCGCGTGCCGGTGCTCGAGGGCATCGACGAGGCCTCGTTCCGCGAGGGGGTCGCCGGTGCGCGCATCGAGGGCCTCGACCGGCGCGGCAAGTTCCTCATCTTCGAGCTCGACACCGGTTCAAGGCTCGTTGTCCACCTGCGCATGACGGGCAAGCTCCTGCTCGACAACGCGCCCCTGGCCGGCCACTTGCGCGCCACCTTCACCCTGGACGATGGCTCTACGCTGCGTTTCACCGACCTGCGCAAGTTCGGCCGCCTCTGGCTGGTCGGCTCCCTCACACCGCTCCTCGACAAGATCGGCCCGGAGCCCCTGAGCGAGGGGTTTGCCCTCGAGCACCTGGCGGCCGCGCTACTCAACCGCAAGGCTCCCGTGAAATCGGTGCTCCTCGACCAGCGTCGCATCGCCGGCATCGGCAACATCTACGCCGACGAGGCGCTCTTCGAAGCCGGCATCCTGCCGGCGCGCCAGGGGGGCGGCCTCAGCGGTGAGGAGGTGGCGCGCCTCCACGCAGCCATCCGCACCGTCCTCCTGCGCGGCGTCGAGAGCCGAGGCGCCAGCTTTCGGGACTACCTGGACGCATCCGGGGAGTCGGGAAGCATGCAGATGTACGTGAAGGTGTTCCGGCGCACCGGCAAGCCCTGCTACGTCTGCGGCGCCGGCATCGAGCGCACCAGGGTTGGCGGCCGCAGCACTCACTTCTGTCCCGTGTGCCAGCGATGAAGCCGCACCTGATCGATCCAACGGCACGCCTGCGGGACATAATCACCAGGGCTCTTTCCGGCTGCGCCTTCGAGCGTTCCGAGCGCTCGGACCCGGCCATGCTGGTCCTGCACGCCAGGCGAGGCGACGGCAGGCTCGTACACCTGCGCTTCCGTGGCGTAAAGGAGTCGTCCGCCTCCGCGGAGCCGGAGCCCGGGAGTCCTCTGGCGGTCAAGGGTGTGGGCAGTGCGACGCCGTTCTGGTCGCGCTTCCTGCCGGTCTTCCTCCGCACCGCCTCTCAAGCCTCGCGTGTTAGGATCGAAGCCGGGGCCGCGAGACTGGAGATCGTGTGCGAGGACGCGGAGTGGTGGGAGGACGGCGCCTAGGGGCCGGGCCGCATGGATAGCTTTCCGGTCCGCGGCGACCTGTGCGAGGACTGCGGCCTGGCCGCGCTCGAAGACGACGACTCTACCCGGTGCCCCGCCTGCTTCGAGCGTGAGCTCTATTCCCTCGACGTCGGTTTCCTCGATAGCTACCGCAAGTTCGGCGCCCGCGGCCGCCTCGTCGTCGCCGAGACCTGCATGCGCGGCCTCGTCCTCGCTTCGCCCGAGCATCGCAAGGTCCTGGCGATGCAGATCTTCGAGCAGTACGTCCTGGCGATGAGCGACCTCGTGGCCTTGTTCACCGCCCTGATGAACCGCGACAAAGCCCCGATCATGAAGACCTTCATGGAGTTCCGCCTCGACCACTCGAACGCCATGGAGTTTTTCGAGGCGGTCCAGGCAGTCAGCGACTTCGACCTGTGCCGGGCGCTCGGCCTGCCTCTCCCTGCCGAGGTGCCGTCTGCTTGCCCTCACCTCGACAAAGAGGACGCGTACCAGCTCTCCGTCTCCATACACCACCTTGTGCAGGACCTCCGCCGGACCACGGAGAAGGGCGGTGCGGCCGCCCTGGCGCTGGCCCAGGTCGCCGGGCAGCTGGGCGGCGCCGTAATCTCCCCGGACACTTCCTGGCTGGAGGGCGCGCGGCGGCTGCCTCCGGACCAGGTGGCGCTGCTCGTGCTTGATGGGCGCCGCCGCAGCATCCACGTCCAGGCTGTCTCGGCCGACGAAGACGTGATGGGCCGCGTCGTCGACGCCATCGACAGCGTGACCCGCGCTTCCTCCAACCTCATCTATTCCTATCTGCAGACCAACGATCTGTGAGGCGGCTGACCTGGCTCGCCGCCGCACTGCTGGTGCTGGCCTTTTCCGGCTGCGTCGACAATTCGATGCGGGCAGACGGGACGCCCCGCGCGCCGACGCCGGACCTGGATGCCGGGTTGCGCGGCCTTGCTTCCGGGACGCTGGACCTGCCGCTCGCCGCGGGGGAGACGCGGGACCTGGACCCCGTGAACATGGCCCTCAACCTCGGCCTCACACCGCCGGCCTGCGCCGACTTCGTGCTCGCCTTCACGTGGCAGGTGCGCTTCCCCCAGCCGGTGACGGACGCCCGCATCCACTTCGTCGGCGAGCGCATGGGCGGCACCTTCGAAGTCGGCGGTCCCGGTCCCGCTGGCGAGGCGACGGTGGGCTGCGCCCTTCTGCGCGCGATCAACGAGGGCCCTGTCGCGGTGGTGGTCCAGATGCGGTTCACGGTCGCGACCTCCCGCCGCTAGGCCTCCCGCGCCTTGCCCCGCGCGGCGGAAGCCCTCGCTTCACCGCCGCGGCCTCTTCGCCCGGTCCGGGGAACGCGCGCCTAGATTCAACAATGACGCTGGACTCTGGAACGAAGGGTGAGCGTCGCAGCATACTTCGCCCATGCCTGCGTCCGTCCGCCGTCTCGACAGCATCACGGACGTCAGCGGCCTGAAGGTCGGCCACTGGACTGACCGGCGCGCCGCCACCGGCTGCACCGTCGTCCTCTGCGAGCGCGGCGCGGTGCCCGGCGTCGACGTGCGCGGCGCTGCCCCCGGCAGCCGCGAGACCGACCTCATGCGCCCCGGCGCCCTGGTGGACCAGGTCCACGCCGTGCTGCTCACCGGCGGCAGCGCCTTCGGCCTCGACGCTGCCACGGGGGTAATGCGCTGGTGCGAGGAGCGCGGCATCGGTTACCGCTTCGGCGGCGCCTGCGTCCCCATCGTGGGCGCCGCGGTCCTCTTCGACCTCGGCATCGGCCGCGGTGCTGTCCGTCCGGACGCAGCCGCCGGTTACGCCGCCTGCCGGGCGGCGCGCTCCGGCCGCATCCCGGAAGGCAGCGTGGGCGCCGGGACGGGCGCGACCGTCGCGAAGCTGGGAGGCCCGGGCACGAGCCTCAAGGGAGGCATCGGGACGGCCAGCGAGGACGCCGGGAGCGGCATCGTGGTCGCCGCCCTCGTCGCCGTGAACGCGGCCGGCGAGGTCGTGGACAGCACCGATGGCAGCATCGTAGCCGGCTCACGCTCGGCCGGCGGCGGCTTCGCTCCCGCATACGACATCATCCGTCGCGGCGCCGAGCCGCCTCCGCCCGGCGAAAACACGACTATCGGTGTCGTTGCCACGAACGCGCGGCTGACGAAGGAGCAGGCGAACCGGCTCGCCGCCGTCGCCCACGACGGCCTCGCGCGCGCGATCCGGCCAGTACACACGATGTCAGACGGAGACACCATCTTTTCCCTTGCCACCGGCGATGTCGACCTGCCGCCTCGCGGCCAGCGCGCCATCGAGGCCCTGGGGGCGCTCGCCGTCGAGCGGGCGATCGTGAAGGCGGTGCGCGCCGCGAAGGGCCTCGCCGGCGTGCCGTCCGCCGCCGAGTGGCTCGCCGACCGCCCGTTCCGGGCGTGAGGCGCGGTAGCAGGCGGCGCCCGCGTCCGTAGCGCGGGCTCGGGGGATTACGTATTCCTACGCATATCACGCTCGCCCGCCGGCGGCGGCGCTATAATCGCGGCTACGATGCAGGCTCCTGCGGTCAGGTACGCGCGAACTTCTGACGGGTTCGCCATCGCCTACACGGTCGCCGGAAACGGCCCGCCATTTGTCTTCATGCCCTGGCCGTTCAGCCACCGCGGGTTGTGGTGGCAATCAGTTTTCGGGGGGCCGATTTCCGTAGCCCTCGCTCGGCGCTTTCGCCTCGTCCAGTACGACGCGCGTGGGCAGGGTATGTCGAGCCGCGGCCTCCCCGAAGACCACTCGCTCGATGACTACCTCCTGGACCTCGAGGCGGTTGTCGACCACCTGGGCCTGGATCGTTTCGTCCTTTATGGCGGACCTGTCTCCTCCCACGTCGCGGTCCGCTACGCGAGCACGAACCCGCACCGCGTGCGGGCCCTTGTGCTTGGCGACGTCACGGTACGAGGCGCCTGGGGTGGCGAGATCCCCGAATTCGACCAGCTCATGCGGCGTGACTGGGAGCTCTTCCTCCATACGATTGCCTCGAGCTTCTCCCTCTATGGAGCACCGGTTGAACTGAGCTATTGGCGCGAGTCCACGACTCAGGAAGACTGCATGCGGATGGGCAGGGCAGCGGCAGCTTCCGACATTTCTGCGCTTCTTCCCGCCCTAGCGGTTCCCACCCTCATCATCAACACCCGCCGCCTCAGGGAGGACAGCCCGGTAACCGCCCTGGCGAAGCAAGGACAAGCCATAGCCACGGCGATCCCCGATGCGCGCCTCATACTCGTCGATGGCTTTGCCCGTTGCTGGTACTCCACCGGGACGGAGCCGCCGCAAGCTGTCCAGCTCATCGAGGACTTCCTGCGCGGCCTGCCGGAAGCTGACCGCTCGCCCTGGCCGGTCGCCCCCGGCCTCTCCTCGCGCCAGCGAGAAGTCCTGGAGCTCCTCGCCGAGGGTAAGACCAACCGCGAAATCGCCGAGGAACTGGTCCTGAGCGAGCGCACCGTGCAGCGGCACGTCGCCGACATCTACGCCCGTATCGGCGCCCGCAACCGCGCGGAAGCCACCGCTTTCGTGCATCGGCGCGCGGTCGGGTAGCGGCTATAATCACGTCCACGATGGAGCCGCCGCCCGTCCAGTACGTCCGCACGCCGGATGGCTTCGACATCGCCTACACGGTCTCTGGCCAGGGCCTGCCCTTCGTATTCATGCCCTGGCCCTTCAGCCACCGCGACCTGTGGTGGCAGTCAGTTTTCGGGGGGCCGATTTCCGAGGCGCTGGCGCAGCGCTTCCGCCTGGTCCAGTACGACAGCCGCGGCCAGGGCATGTCCACTCGCGGCCTCCCCGAAGACCACTCGCTCGATGACTACCTCACCGACCTCGAGGCGGTCGTCGACCGGCTGCGGCTCGACCGCTTCATTCTGTTCGGTTGCCCGGTCTTCGGCCACGTCGCCGTCAAGTACGCCGTCCGCCGCCCCGAGCGCCTTCTGGCTCTGGTCATCGCCAACATCCTGGCGACCTCCGGCGCGCCTGTGGCTCCGCTGATTGCTGAAATGGCGCGGCGGGACTGGGATGCCTTCATCTACACGGTCGCCGCCTCGTTTTCGGTTGCTGGCGCGCCAATCGAGACCTCCTACTGGCGCGTCGCCACGAGTCGCGAGGACTTTCTCCTAATGGATGCCGCCGGCCGCGCCTCCAGAATCGACGACTTGCTGCCGCAGATAACGGTGCCGACCTTCGTGGGGACCAATCGCTTTCTCCGCGATGGTGTTACGCCAAACGCCGTGTTCGCCGCGAGCCAGAGAGTAGCAGCTATGGTCCCCAACGCGCGATTGGACATCGCCGAGACCGACGGCGCAGTCCTGCTGCCAGACGAGACGGGAGTCCCGCCCCTCGTACGCAGGATCGAGGCCTTCCTACACGACGTCGGCGTCCTGACGGCGGCAACCGCCACGCCCGCGAGTGACGAAGCCACGGGCGCGGGCCCCGACGCGGGTCTGGCCGACCATGGCCTCTCGCCACGTCAGCGGGAGGTCCTTCGTCTCGTGGCCGAAGGCAAGACGAACCGCGAAATCGCCGAGGACTTGGTCCTGAGCGAGCGCACCGTCCAGCGGCACGTCGCCGACATCTATGCCCGTATCGGCGCCCGTAACCGCGCCGAGGCGACCGCGATCGCCCTGGGCGGGTCTTTCACCGCGCCCTAGCGACGCCTCGTTTGGGCAGAAGTACCCAGGCTGCCAGGCCGAGGGCAGCCCGGCTTGGGCATCTCTTTTGCGCATTTCGGCGCACGACACGCCGGGTCTCCTCTTCTAGCCTCCTAAATGCGGCGGGCCGAGAGGCCACCGCCCGGATGCGATGCCGACCACGCTCCGGCCGGGGGTGGTCGGCGCGCTCCGGCCCGCCTGCAGATAGCAAAGACAGGAGCAATTGAAGATGAGCAGCGAGAGCACAAATCGGGAATGGGAGCGCAAGAGGAGGGCGCGCCACCGGCCGCCCCGGCTTTCCGGGCGAGGCCTGCGCTGGAAGGGGCTTGCTGTACTGGCGTCCGCGGGCGTGTTCGCCGCCACGCTCGCCTGGTCCGCTGGCACCGCGCGGGCGGAGGACCCGCCCCCGCCGCCTCTGCGCGTGACCGTTTCCGCCAGCATCAACTTCACGGACGCGCCGCGGCAATACGACATCGTGCAAGCCCTGCTCGAGTTCGCGCCGGGCGCGGCCACGCCATCCCACCGCGTGAACGGCAGAGGCCTCTTCACCGTCCTCTCGGGCGAAATTACGCGCGTCGAGGACGATGGTGGTACGTCCGTCTTTCGCGGAGGCCAGACCTTCTCTGAACTGAGCGGCGACAAGTTCGACGTCGACATGAACCGCGGCTCCGCTCCGGCGCGCTTGCTCGCGACGCTCCTGGTGCAGCCGGGCGCGGAACCTCTGATTATCAACCCGAGTGCGCCGCCGCCGAGGCTCGAGCCGCGCTTCGTTGCCGCCGCGCGCACCACGGTTGGGACGATACCCGCGGCCTTCACCCTGAGCCACGGCATCCTCGAGTTGCAGCCAGGCTGGTCGGCGGCCCTTCACACACACGACGGCTGGAGCATCGCAACCGGCCTCACAGGTCCCGTGCCCACGAATCTGGTGAACGGAGTGCCGCAGGGGGCCAGCTTCGCCCACGGTCCCAACGACCTGCATGAGGCCTCGTACGCGGGGCCGGGCGTCTCGACGGCCATGTTCGCTTCGGTCGGGCCAACGGGCGCGCCCGCTTCTCGCCCCGTGACCACCGGGCCCGCGCCGGCCCAGACCATCCGGCCGCCCAGCACCGGCGACGCCGGCCTCGCCGGGTCCCCGGGAAGGATACCCGCGGGCATTCTGCTGGGCGCCGCCCTCTGCATCGGGCTCGGCGCGGCGCCCCTCTTGCGACGCATCTCGGCTCACCTGTCAAGGAGGTGCCCTTGATCCGGCGTCGCAGCCCGATCAGCTGCAACACCTGCCCTTGCGTTTTCACTGCCGGCTAAGCCATCGCAATCCGGCGAAGGGTTCGGGAAGGCGCCAGGAAGGTCGAAGCAAGGGGTGCCGAGCCAGGATGGGCCTGCTCTGGCCTCAGCCGGCGGAGGGGTAAACAGCTCGGGAGGTGCAATGACAGGAACAGCTCTGAACAGAGGCGCCCTTTCCCTGGTCGGGACGAGCGCCGCCAGCAACCACCAGTCGATAGGAAGGAGACTTCAGTGAAAGCAATCTTGAGAACGCTTACTCTCACGGCCGCAATCAGCGCTGGGGCGCTGGTAGCCGGCCTGCTCAGCCACGCGAACCCCGCCTTCGCTGACCCGCCCGAGCCTTCGGCCGCGAGCTGCATGGGGCTCGAGGCGTCGGCGATATCCCCGCCCGGCTCGTCGGCCGAACCTGGCGCGGAGGACGGGATGCGAGGCGTCTCGAAGATCTTCCATCAGTTCGGTCTCACCGGCTCGTTCGCTCACGCCCACCTGGGAACGCACGAGGCGTGCGACGAGGCGCTCCTGCCGTAACTCGGCGGTCCGGGAGGCGACGCCGAACAGCGCCGCCTCCCGGACTCTCGGGCCGGATCACTCAGGGAGACCGGTGATGAAAAGCATTTTTGACAGCTGGTTCATTCCCTTCTTCACAGCCGTCGTCATCATTCAGGGAGTCCATGTTGCCGAGCACATCATCCAGCTCGCGCAGGTGTACGTTTTCGGCGTGCCAGACGACGACGCCCTCGGCATCCTGGGCTACGTCTTCCAGTTCCAGGGCACCGAGGAGTGGCTGCACCTCGCCTTCAACGTCAGCTATCTCCTCGCCCTCTGCGCCCTCCTTGTCCCGATGCGGCGGCTCGTGCCGGCGACGATGCCGCGCTGGGCCTTCGGCGCCTTCGCCTTTGGCGGCGTGGGCCTGGAGACCTGGCACGTCGTCGAGCACGGCGTGATTATCTCGAACGTCATCGCCCACGGAGGCTGCCCCTGTCCGGGCATTGGCGACGCCGCTCTGGGCGTCTCGGACACCGTGCTGCACTTCCTGTACAACGCCATTGCCTATGCCGCGACCGTCACCGCCTTCTGGTTTGTCGCGCCCGGGGACAGCGGCGACGCGCGGCAGCCGGCCGGGGCCGCTGCCTGAGGCCGCCGTGCCCGACACGCTGGCCGTCCTGCACATCGCGCACACGGCGCGCGGCGCCGCCGAGGTCGCGCTGACGATTGCGGGCGCCGGCTTGTCCCTGGGCGGGCTTCTGCTCGGCGCGCTGGCGCTGGCCGGGCGGCGCAAACGCCCGCGCGGAGGCGGTTTCGGCGCCGACCCCTCGCGCGCGCACCGCCACGAAGGCTGATCCGCGCTTCACCCTTTGCCGTCGCGCGACGGCATGACAAGATAGCTCGATGCAACAGCGCAGCGAGCACTACGGCGCCCGCTCTCGTGGCCGGCCGCCACGCAACCGCCTCGTCCGGTTCTGGAACGCCGGTAACATGCTCGCCCGCGTCTACGCCGGCTACCGGCTGATCTCGCTCCTCGAGAAGCGCCGCGGGCCGGAGTGGGGCGAGGCCCGCCGCAAGCGTCACCATCGCTGGAGCGCCACGAAGTTCTACGAGACTGCCGTGCGAAACCAGGGCCTGCTGATCAAGACCTCGCAGTTCATCAGCAGCCGCTCGGACATCGCGCCGGACGAGTATGTCGAGGTCCTCTCCCGCCTTCAGGACGAAGTGCCGCCCGAGCCCTTCGAGGTGATCCGGCGCGAGGTCGAGCGTGAGCTCGGCAGGCCCCTGGACGCCGTGTTCTCGCGCTTCGACGCCGCCCCAATTGCTTCGGCCTCGCTTGCCCAGGTACATCGAGCGGAGCTGAGGGACGGACGTGACGTGGCCGTGAAGGTGCTCTATCCCGGCATCGAGCACATCGTCGACATCGACCTCAAGAACATCCGGCGCTACGTGAACATCCTCAACCGGATCGACAAGAGCCTCGACTACCGCTTCGTCGCCGACGAAATGGGACGGATGATCCCGAAGGAGCTCGACTTCATCAACGAGGGCCGCAACGCGGAGGCCATCGCCGCGAACTTTGCCGGCGTCGAGGACATCGTCGTGCCCGCGATCTACTGGGAGCACACGACGCGCCGCGTGCTCGTGATGGAGTACGTCGATGGCGTCAAGATCACGGATGTCGACGCTATCCGCGCCCTCGGTGTCGACCCTCCGGACGTCGCCAAGGTGCTCGTGGCCGCCTTCAGCGAAATGCTGCTGAGGCACGGCTTCTTCCACGCGGACCCCCACCCCGGCAACCTCATGGTTGCCCCGGGAGAGCGCGCCGAGGATGGCCGCGTCAAGCCGAAGCTGGTGCTGGTCGACTTCGGACAGGTCAAGGAGGTCGGGCCCGAGTTCCGCTTCATGTTCGCCCAGATGACGCGCGCCCTGATGGCCTCGGACGACTCGATGGTCGGGCAGGCCTTTCGCGGCCTCGGCTTCCGCACCCGCGACGACAACGAGGAGGGCTACACCAACCTGGGCCAGGCCTACGTTGGCAACGTCGTGCGCCGCATGAACCAGCTTGGCGCCGCCGTCGCCGACCGCGACATGATGCGCGACTCCTACCGCGAGATCACTCGCGTCCTGCGGGACAATCCCATCGTGAAAATCCCGCCGGACCTGTTGTTCGTGGGCCGCGTGATGGGCCTGCTCAACGGCCTCGGCACCACCTTGCAGGCGCGCACCAATCTCCTCCTGGAGATGGCGCGAATGATCGAGCGCGAAGGCGTTAGCGGCGCCATGGCCCCAAACGGCGGAGGCGCGCCGAGGCGTCTCCTGGAGGCCTAGCGCTTCGCAAGATACTGCTCCCGTGCCCTGGAAAGCTGCCTCAAGGCGGGAGGCGACCGCCATGCCCGGCAGCCCTCAAGGCAGGGCTCTAGCCTCCGGCCGGCCGCCCGATTCCGGCCGGCGCCGCCCGCTAACCGGCCGGTCACCGTGTGCGGCCAGCGGCCGCGCCTACTGCCACAGCTCCGAGGACGCCTTCATCATCCGCAGCATCATGATCATCGCCGCGACCTCCTTGCCGCTGTCCGGCTCGCTCATGATGCTCTCGTACCACCAGTATTCCGACCTCGGCGTCTCGCCGACGGCAAGCACCTTCGCTGCTACGTCGTAGTCGCGGCCGATGAACACGGGGCCGTTGATGTAACGCACTTCGATGGCGCCGAAGAGGCCGACGCCGCGGTTTCGGTGCCCGATGCCCTGCTCGACGCGGCGCATGGCGCCGACCACCTGCTGCGGGCCCGCAATCGGGCCGCCCCAGGGAGACGCGCCCGTGTACCAGCTCAGCGGCTCCGTCAGGAGCGACAGGCGCTCCTCGCTCAGCGGCTCCACGCGCGTCTTCTGCGCCGGTAGCTCCATCCCCGGCTCCAGGTGGGCGTAGATCCGCGTCTCGCCGCGCTCCGGCAGGTGCTCTTCGAGCCGCTCCCGCAGCAGCGTCCGCTCCTTTGGCGACCCGACCGACGCCGTCCCCTCGAGGACCTGCATGCCGTCGTCGCGCTCCATCCACACCCGCACCTGCGCGTCCGCCGCGCCGGCCGGAGGTACCTGCACGAAACACCGCACCGCCTCATCCGAGATCGTCGCGTTCTTGAAGTAACAGGACAGCGTGCCGGTCTCGAACCAGCGCTGGCCGAAGGCGCGCAAAAGCAGCGGCGGGAACTGGCCCATGTGCACGCTCCCCGCGATCGTCCCGCCGCGGAACCCCACCTTCTGCGCCGTCTCGTCGTGATGGATGCTGCCTTCGCCCGCGCGCCCCGAGTTCCTGGGCCGCCGCAAGGGACCCACGAGCACCCCGTTCTTCTCGATGATCTCGGTCGAAGTGTCGATTGCCATGGTGACTCCTTGTGTCGCGCTCCCAGCTACTGCTGGCCCGGATTGTACCAGCCCTTGGAGCAGCCCAGGCGCCTCTGGCGGGCCATGTGGCCCGGACCGCCAGCCACGGCTCCGGCCAGACCCCGGCCGGTAGGCAACCGGGGAACCTTCCAGCCCGCCGGCCCGCGAGGCGGCCAGCCGGAAGCCCACTTGTAGTAGACTCCCAACCAGCACACGACGGGGCAGGAGGAGCCATGGTCGGAACGCTGGAACGCGCCCAAATGCTGGAGGCAGAGCCTGAGGAAGTCGGCCTTTCGTCCACAAAGCTGAACAACGTCACGCGGCTGGTCCATGGCTACATCAACGACGGGAAGATACCCGGCGCCATCTCGATGATCGCCCGTCGCGGCAAGGTCGTGCACTTCGAGACCTACGGGAAGATGGACGAAGAGGCCGGCAAGCCCATGACGGCCGACACCATTTTCCGCATTTACTCCATGACCAAGCCCATCGCCAGCCTGGGCCTGATGCTGCTCTACGAGGAGGGCCGCTTCCAGCTGGACGACCCTGCGTACAAGTACATCCCGGAGTGGAAGAACCAGAAGGTCTTCATCGGCGGCACCGCGGACAACCCGGACCTGCGCGCGCCCGAGCGCCCGATCAGCGTCCGCGACCTCCTGATGCACACCTCGGGCCTGGCCGGCGGCCTCGGCGCTCCCGAGTCGTCGCCGACCTCAGAGCTCTTCCGGCGCGCCGGCGTGCGGGGCTTCGGCCAGGAAGGCAACCACACCCTGCGCGACATGGTCGAGCGCATCGCGAACGTCCCCCTCCAGTTTGACCCCGGCACGAAATGGAACTACGGCATCTCCACCGACGTGGTCGGCTACCTCAGCGAGGTGCTCAGCGGCCGGCCATTCGACGTCTACCTCAAGGAGAGGATCTTCGACCCGCTGGGCATGAGTGACACCGGCTTCTCCGTCCCCGAGGCCTCGCTCGACCGCTTCGCCGCCTGCTACCGACGCGGCGGCGAAAACGACCCGCCATACGTGCTCCAGGACTCGCCGACGACGAGCCCCTACGCGAAGCCGCGCACCTATTTCTCCGGCGCCGGCGGCCTCGTCTCAACGGCAGCCGACTACATGCGCTTCTGCAAGATGCTCGCGAACGGCGGCGAGCTCGACGGCGTCCGCATCGCCGGCAAGCGCACCATCGAGTTCATGGCCATGAACCACCTGCCCGGCGGCTGCGACCTCGCGGCGATGGGCCAGACGCGCTTCACCGAGACGAGCATGGAGGGCATTGGCTTCGGCCTCGGATTCGCCGTGCTCCTCGACCCGGCGAAGGCCCAGATCATCGGCACGCCCGGCGAATACTACTGGGGCGGCGCCGCCTCGACGGCGTTCTTCATCAACCCGAAGGAAGACCTGATCATGATCTTCCTCACTCAACTCCTACCCTCGGGTTCGTACCCCTTCCGCCGCGAGCTTCGCGCCACCATCTACTCCTCGATCATCGACTAGAGGCCGGAGACAGAGATGAGCTACGAGTTCCTGATCTACGAGAAGCACGACCACATCGCCCTGATCACGCTGAACCGCCCCGAGCGGCTCAATGCCCTGAGCCGTGCTCTTCACCTCGAGACACTACGAGCGGCGGAGGAGGCCCGCAACGACGACGACGTCTGGGCCGTCATCATCACCGGGGCCGGCCGCGGCTTCTGCTCCGGCGCCGACATCCAGGCCGCCGCCGACCGCGCGGCGGCCGGCGATGGCCAGCCGGCCGAGCCGCCGCGGCGCAGCCAGAATGACATCCTTGACCAGTACGGCTGGGTTGGGAACCAGGCCCGCGCCTGGTACTACCTCGACAAGCCAACTATCGCCGCGATGAACGGCGTCTGCGCCGGGGCCGGCATGAGCCTCGCGCTCGCCTGCGACTTCCGCGTCGGCTCCGAGAACGCGCGCTTCCACAGCGTCTTCCTGGAGCGCAACCTCTCGCCTGACTCCGGCATGAGCTGGTTCATGCCGCGCATCATCGGCTACAGTCACGCCCTCGACCTCATCCTCACGAGCCGCGACGTGAACGCGGAGGAGGCCTACCGCATCGGCCTGCTGAACCGCCTCGTCCCGCACGAAAAGCTCATCGAAGAGTCCTTCAAGATGGCGAAGGAGATCCTGCGCTGGCCGCCGATCGCCGTCCGCGCCGCCAAGAGGGTGACTCAGCAGAACCTGAACAAGGACCTGGACGACGCCCTGCGCAACGAGATACTCCACCTGACCTATGGCCGCGCCGCCGTCAACGACGCCCGTGAGGCCCGCGTCGCCCGCGCCGAACGCCGCGAGCCCCGCTACACCGGCACCTGACCCGATGCCGGCAGGAGCCACGGCGTCCATGATCGATTAGCGCAGGGGCCGCGGGCCCGCCCGCCAGGCCAGCGCGTGCAGTGCGGGCGGTTCAGCCTCCCGCGGTCGTGACGCCGGTAGGCGGCCCTACGCGCCGCAGCTGCTCCTCCGGCCCGAACACCATCAGCCGGTCGCCCAGCGCCAGGCGGGTGCTGGGCGCCGGGCCGACTATGAAAGTGCCGCGCTCGCTCCGCACCGCGAGGACGACCAGGTCCGGCGCGCTCGCACACACTTCGCCTATCGTCCGGCCCTGCAGCCCCGAGTCTTTGTCGACGCCAAACTCGCCGAGCACTCCTGGCCCCTGCGAGCCCAGGGAGACGATGTCCATGAAGTCCAGCAGGATCGGCTGCAGCGCTGAGAGCGCCAGTCGCCGCCCACCCATCTGGTAGGGAGAGACGATGTGGTCGGCGCCTGCCTGCAGCAGCTTCTTCTCGTTCGACGCCGAGGCGACCCTGGCAACCACGCGGACGTCCGGCCGCAGCATCTTCGCCGTCAGCGTGATGTATGTATTGCCAGCGTCCGAGTCCAGAGCGGCGATGAGCGACGCGCAGCGTTCGATCCCGGCTCTCTTCAGCGTTTCTTCCTGCGTCGCGTCTCCCTGAAGCACCAGGTAGCCCTCGGCGCGGGCGCGTTCCAGGGCCTCGGCGCTGAGGTCCACGACCACGAATGGCGCCTGCCGCTGCTTGAACTCCAGGGCGATCTCCTCGCCCACCCGTCCGAAGCCGCAGATGATGTGGTGGTCCTTCAGGTGTTCCACCTGGATCTTCATCCTCCGCTCGCCGAAAAGCTGCCGCAGGTCGCCCTCGATTATCGTGGAGACCAGCGCCGTCAGGATATAGAACGACGTCCCGACGCCCACGAACAGGACGACCATGGTGAACGCCATGCCGGTCCGGCTCAACGGCTGCACTTCGCGATAGCCCACGGTAGTGAGCGTGATCACGGTCATGTAGAGGGCATCAAGGAATGACCAGCCCTCGATGATCATGTAGCCGCCGGTGGCGAACACGAGGATGACCCCGAGCGCCAGCAATCCGACCAGCACGCGGCCGTATGCCTGAGCCGCCGCCCTGTACTCCTTCACGAGCGTATTGTGGCGTCGCGCGGCGCTAGCGGGCCAGCGCTGCGCATCATCCGTGTTGTCGTCGTCCGAAAGCCGGGCGGACGCTCGTCCGCCAGAGGCCGGCGCCCTAATCGGCCAGGGTCCAGCGGCCATAGGGCCGCTCGATGGGGCCTCCTACCTCATGGACGGCATCCTCATACTCGTCCTGGGTAGGGGCGCGATTGCTGCTCAACTGGATCATCGAGCAGGCTGTGCTCTGCAGCCCCGTGACCGCGCGGCCGGAGGACCAGTACTCGTTCCAGCAGGCAGTCACCACGTTGAGGGCTCCCTGGAGCCGGTCAGGCCCGGCAGGAGGCCCGAAGCGCATGCGGTAAATGAGCACGACGGTCTGGTCCGCCATCCGGGGGTAGGCGATCCCGTTGCGCCCGTAGGCCCGGAGGCGCTCGATCTTCGTCCGCGCCGGGCGTTCCCGGCCGCCCGCTGCCTCCAGCCAGCCCTCATAGCGCGCCCACATCTGCCATGCGTTCCGCGCCGAACGGGCCTTGTCCGGCAGCAAGTCGAAGATGCGCATGGCGGCCTCGCTCGCGAACACGAGGTCCGGCGGCTGGTCCCAGCCGAAGTAGACGCGGGCGTCGAACGCCGCTTGCAGGGACTGGTTTGCCGCCGACGAGCAGGCATTCACGAAGACCAGGGCATCAGAGAAGTCCAGGCCCTTCTTCTCGCGCAGCAAGCGGAAGAAGTCGGCGGACACCCAGAGCTCGATGAACCCGTTGATGTCCGTGTTGGCATAGATCGTGCGCCGGAAGTCCTGGTCCCCGGCGAGACCGGCTTCGCGAGCCACCTGGTCCCGGATGGCGTCCTGGAGCCTCTGAATGGACTCGTGGTCCAGTCGGCCGCTGCCAGCTATCCGCCGGCGGTCAGCCTCGTCAAGGGCGCCCATCTCGATCTTGAGGAGCCTGTCGTTCAGCTCGGCCCCGTGCGTGAGGAAGTAGAGTACGCCGTATTCGGTCGTCGTGAGCTTTCGCGTCAGTGTCAGCAGCGCCTCCAGGCCCGTCTCAACCCGGCGCCCGCCCTGCACCCGGCCCAGCACCGTGTCGAGGGTATAGCCGCCTTTCCTGAGGTCCTCGCTCAGGCACTCGATGTTCGACCCGGTCGTCTCCTTGAAGCCGGACCACATGCCGGCCACCTTCTTGTCCGCGCTCGTGTACACGGGCCCGGGATGGGGCACCTGGTAGAGCGGCGCGAAAAGGAGCGCCCTTCGCGCCGAGGCCGGCGGCGAATCGTCGCTCTTGATTGGCCGCGGCTGGTCGTTAGGGTTGTAACTCGGCACCAGGAACACGCCCGGCCGCGGCTGCAGGCCCTCGCGTCCCGGTTCCGCAAGGTTGGTCCCACCGACCCGCGCGATGCCGGTCGGATTCGACGGTAGTGCGGAGCATTCCGTAGCAGCGTACGTCGCCAGGAGGGTGGATGGCTCGCGTCGCGGCGGCTTCGCCGAGGCGTAGAGCTCGGGGTGCGGCGCGGCTGAGCCACGGCCGCCCGGCAGGGTCAGGGTGAAGCGCTCCGTGATCAGGTACTCATCCCGCCCGTCTCGATAGCGGATGGTGGCGTTGAGTCCGTTCGGGGAGAGCACCACGTCGCTGACGTTCGAGAAAGTGCGCGCCTTCGCCACGGCGGCCTTGACGGCATCCTCCCAGTTCTGGCCGCCGTTTACCGCGTCCAGGAAGGTCTTCATCGCGGCCGCGGTGGCGTATTTGTCGATGTCGTAGATCTGCCAGTCACCCTGCACGCCGAGCGTTACCCCGGCGGCTCCGGATGGTGCCGCGGTGCCCGCCGGCGCGGTCGTGCTCTGGGCCAGAGTGGCATCAGTCTTGCGCCAGAGCGATGCCCCGGGGCCCTCCCCGAATATCTGGATGGGGATCTGAAGCTCGTCCCCACTAATCTTGAAGGGCTGGTCCTTCGCGGAAATCCCGAGGTCCCTCAGCTCGATGCTCATGCGGCCGCCGCGGACGCTCCAGGTGCCGCTGTCGCTCACCTCCTCGCCCGGACGCGTGGCGAGCATCGAAAGGGTCCCGTCCGGGTTCAGCGTGAGGAGCACCCTCGAATCCGCCCGCACCTGCGTGCCGCCGACGTCGCCGACCAGGGCGTACGTCCCCGCGAGGTCCGGCGCCTGGCCGCTGTCGCCACCGCCGCAGCCGCTCCAGCCCAGGGCCAGGACGAGCACGACCAGACCAGGGAGGGTTCTTGATCGACGGTCTGGCCTCAGGGTGCGCGACGGGGAATGCATCCGTGAATGCTTGCGCCTCTCTCGCCGGGCGTCAAGCCCGCCTGGCGCATGCGGCCGGCCTCCCGGCGCCATCCGAGAGCCCTCGCGAAGTCTGCGGTAGACTCAGGCCAGAACCACCACGCCGGAGGAGCCCCTTGCTGCCGATCAAGCGCATCGACCACGTCTCCATGGCCACGCCGAATGCCGCCGAGCGCGCGAAGTTCTTCGAGGACCTCTTCGGCATGCGGGTCATCGCCCGCTATGACCAGCCGCGCGACGGCTACACCGGCGTGGAGATGTCCATCCCGGGTTCGACCTCCACCTTCGAGCTCCTGGAGCCGGCGGGCGACGACAGCTTCGTCGCGAAGTTCCTCGCCCAGAAGGGGTCGATGCTCCACCACGTGACCTTCGAGGTCACCGATATCCGCGAGGCGGCGCGCGTCCTGCGTGAATACGGCATCGAGCCCTTTGGCTATCGCGAGGACGCCGAGTGGGCGCGCGAACTCTTCATTCACCCGCGCGACACCGGTGGCGTCCTTATCCAGCTTTTCCAGCCGCACGGCACGTAGCCTGGCCGCGGCCAGCCTTGCGCGCCCGGCGCTCGACTGCTCGCCGACTCGACCGCCAGGCGGAGGAGACGCCCCGTGACCCAGAAGATCTATCAGGTTGACGCATTCAGCCACAGGCCCTTCGCCGGCAATCCCGCCGCCGTCTGCATCCTGTCCGCGCCGCGTGACGACGCCTGGATGCAAGCGGTCTCGAATGAAATGAACCTCTCCGAGACCGCCTTCCTCTGTCCGCGCGCCGAGGGCTTCGACCTCCGCTGGTTCACGCCGGCAGTCGAGGTGGACCTCTGCGGCCATGCGACCCTCGCGAGCGCCCACGTCCTCTGGGAGCAAGGAGTCCTGGCGCGCGAGGCCCAGGCGCGCTTCCTCACCCGTAGCGGGCTGCTGACGGCAGACCTGCGAGGCGACTGGATCGAGATGGACTTCCCCGCCACGCCTCCGCAGGAAACAGATGCGCCGCGCGCCCTGGTCGAGGGCCTGGGGGCAGAGGCGCGCTATGTCGGCCGCACGCCTTTCGACTACTTCGTCGAGCTCGAGGACGCGGAGACAGTCCGGCGCCTTGCCCCCGACCTGCGGGTGCTTCGCTCACTCGGCGCACGTGGAGTCATCGTGACTGCCCCCTCGGATGACCGCTCTTACGACTTCGTGTCGCGTTTCTTCGCTCCCGCCGCCGGCATCGACGAAGACCCCGTCACGGGTTCGGCGCACTGCGCCCTCGGGCCTTACTGGTCTGCCAGGCTCGGCAGGGCGGAACTTACCGGCTTCCAGGCGTCACGGCGCGCCGGCGTCATCCGGGTGCGGCCGGACGCCGGCCGCGTCTTTCTCGCCGGCCAGGCGGTGACCGTGTATGAGGCCACGTTGAGCGCCGCCTGCGAAGCCGGCTCGCCCTAGCCGAACGAACCGATCAGGCGGATGAGCAGCTCAAGGATGCCGCCCAGCACCCGCGCCGCCGCCCAAACGATGCGTCTCGGCAGGTCCACGAGCTGCCGCTGCCCCGGCGAGAGGTCGTCCCACCGGTGCCAGAAGGACGAAATGAGAGCGCCCAGCGCCACCATCGCGAGCATCGCGGCGCCGAGGAACGTGACATAACGGGAGTCGAAGCGTAGCCCTGACCAGACGATTGCCGCGCCGGCCGCCGCGAGCAACAGGGCGCCAAGCATGCGCTCCCCGTTGCTGTGTGCCTGCTCGAATGGCTGACGCCGCATGCCCTGCGGCGCATAAGCCGGCGCTTGCAGACCTCCCGACCCGAACCCCGCCGACTGGCGGCCCGCGGGGAGGGCGAAGCGATGGCCGCAGGACGGACACCGCTGGCGTTGCTTCGCCGTCGCCTCGAAGAGGACTCGGCACTTCGGGCAAGTGGCTGCCCTGATGGGTGACGCCGACATGGTCGTCTCGGTGGCATTACTAGCACTAGGCCGCGGCCTTGTCACCTGGGGCCGGCAACCTGTACTTGATCGGCTGGATTTGCGCTGCTAGACTGCGCGGCTACTCGCGGAAGGAGCTCTCGGCATGAACGAACCCAACCCGAGCCTCTACGTCCTCGATCGCCCATTGACCCGCGCCCAGGTCTTGGAGGAGCTTGCCGCCTTTCCCGCGCGTCTAAGGGACAAGGTCGCCGGGCTTCCGGCGGAGTCGCTGCTGCGCGGGCCGGGAGGGGAGGAGTGGTCCGCCTTCCAGACTCTGCTCCACCTTCGCGACGCGACGCTGGTCTATGCCATCCGCTTCCGCTTCATCGTCTTCAACAACGACCCCTTCCTGCCGGACTACGACGAAGGCCGATGGGTCGCGCGGTCGAAGGACTCCCCGGCGGATGTCGACGCCATTTTGGATGAGATAGCGTCTTCGCGGGCCGGCCTCCTGCGGGTACTCGCCCGTCTCCCCGAGGAGGACTGGATGCGCACCGGCCGCCACGAGGTCATGGGGCCTGTGATGCTGGAGCACTACGCCCGCCACCAGGTAGTCCACGAGGAGATGCACCTCGCCCAGATCGAAGCCGCGCTCGGTGCTTCCGCCTGAGCAGCCGCCTTACGAGGGCAGGGAACAGGTGGTCACAGAGGTCACGATGACCAGGACCATGAGCATCGACCACCTCGGCAGGCTCACGAAGGCCTTTCGCCAGCCGCGGGCAGCCGCCCGGTAATCGCGCCAGCCACGCGTCACCAGCCCGCTCGCTGAGGCCACGAGAACGAGGGCGGCGCCGGCATAGAAGGCGACATGAGGGCCGCCGCGGCTCCAGACCAGCACGAGCAGGCTTCCGCACGTCAGCCAGATCAGCGCGCAGACGAGGTCGAACCAGCGGACGGCGACCACGGCCGCTGCCCGTCACTACATCCGGCGGCGTCCGCCACGCACTGCCGGCCAGTCCGACGAGTACGAGAGCATGCCCATGGCCGCCGGGTCGCCCTCACTGCGCGTGGCCCGCCTGTTCACTTGAAACTCGAGCACCGCGGCCCAGAAGAACGAGCCGGCGGCCATGATCCCGCCCGCGAGGGGCACCACGAAGCTGGACATGCGCACCCCGGCCAGGACTATGACGATCGCGACGACCAGCGCAATCGACGGCGAGATCTCCCGCCAGGGGAACGGCTCCCGCAAGTGCTCGACGGCGAGCAACGGCTCTTCGCTCAGCGCCTCCAGGAACGGGTTAGTCGGCAGGCGCAACCAGCGGCCGCATGCCGGGCAGCGCGGCGCTTCAGCGAGAGCGGCGCCGCAGTGAGGGCAGGTCGATTGGGGACGCCGGTGGACCGGCTGAGCGTCGCTCCCTGGTGCAGGCACCTCTCTAGTATGACGGCCGCGCCCGCATAAGCCGAGTGCTTTCAGCACACCTGCCGCGTCAGCGCCCGGCGCAAGCCGCCTATTTCAGCCTCCGGCCCACCTATTCCTGGATCGTCACCTCGACCAGCGGCGACCAGCGCACCATCTCTTCGATATCCCCGCGCCCCCACGCCTGCCGCACCTTCTCGAGCACCGCGCGCCGCTCTGCCGCGTCAGTTATCGGCCGGGCAAGGGCAGGGAGGTCCGCCTTGACCTCGCGCTTGAGGTGAAAGGTGAACCGCGGGTTGGCCTCCATGTTCGCCAGCCAGTCCCGCTTGCGCTCCCTGGGCATTCCCGAGATGTACAGCTTCCCGTCGAAGGCATGAAAGGCGATTTCGATGCGGTGCGGCTTCCCGGTCCGCCGGCCTGTCGTCGTAATGTCGATGACGCCGCCCTTCGACAGCGCCTCCCTCACCTTGTCGTCCATACTGGCCTCTCGACCTCCTTGGCGGGAGGTAGGAAGGGCCGGGTGGAGGGCACCCCGCCTCCCGCGGCCAGCAGCCGGCGCTCGCCCGGCGCTCTGCCTACACCAGCAGCGGCAGCGCCTCGGAGACGGCCGTCCCCTGCAGCGACCAGGCCGACGAGCGCTCTACCCTCACCCGCACGATGTCTCCCACCGCTGCCTCACCGGCGAAGTGCAGCAGCTTGTTCGAGCGCGTGCGCCCGTACCAGAGGGAGTCTCTGCGCCCCTCGACCAGCACGTCTTCCTCTCGCCCTTCGTAGCGGCGATTGATGCTCGCCGAAATCTCGCGCTCCAACTCCTCGACCGCGTGCAAGCGCTGGCGCTTCACCTCGTCCGGCACGTCGTCCTCGAGCTTGCGGTAGGCGATGGTCCGCGGTCTGGGCGAATAGGCCGCAACGTGTACCTTGTCGAACCGCAGGTCGGCCAGCAGGTCATACGTCGCGCGGAACTCCGCGTCAGTCTCACCGCAAAAGCCGACGATCACGTCCGTCGTGATCGCCGCCTCCGGCATGTATCGCCGGATGAGGTCGACCTTCTCGCGGTACTCGCCGACCGTGTAGCCGCGACGCATTCGCTCAAGCACGGTGTCGGAACCGGATTGCACCGGGATGTTGAAGTACTCGCACACCTTGGGCAGGTCGCGTACCGCCTCGATGATCTTGGCCGTCATGTCCTTCGGGTAAGAGGTCAGGAAACGGATTCGCTCCAGGCCCTCGATATCGTGGATGGCGTACATGAGGTCGCCCAGGTCCCGCCGCTCCTCGAGGTCATGGCCGTAAGCCTCCACCGTCTGGCCCAGCAGCGTGACCTCCTTCGCCCCGCGCGCCACCAGGTGCTCGACTTCCAGCCTGACGTCCTCCACCGTCCGGCTGCGCTCGCGGCCGCGGCGGTAGGGCACGATGCAGTAAGTGCAGAACTTGTCGCAGCCATGGATGACCGGCACGTAGGCGGTCGGGCCGGTCGCGGCGGCGAAGGTGGTCGGCCAGAATTCGCCGCCCGTGTCCTCGGCGATCCCTACCGCTTCGAAGATGCCGTCGTAGGCCTGCGGCCGCGCGAAGTGGTCGACGAAGGGGAAGCGGCGCTTCAGTTCGTCCTGCCTGGGGCCGACCATGCAGCCCATGACCACGATCTTGAACTCGGGGCCGGACCCGGCCAGGCGCATGCGCTTGTCGAGCAGCTTCTTCAGCCGTCCGAGCTCCGAAATCGCCTTCTGCTCCGAGCGCTCGCGGATGGAGCAGGTGTTCAGGACGACGAGTTGTGCTGACTCCGGCCCGTCCGTCTCGCTCCAGCCCAGCCGCTCCAGGCCGGCGGCCAGCTTCGCGGAGTCGGCCACGTTCATCTGGCAGCCGACAGTCCAGATGTAGTACTTCGGGGACGCCACGGAGGTAAGTGTAGCAAAGGCTGCCTGCGCATCGTTCCCCCAGCGCGCGTGTAACATGGCGCCCAGCGTAGGAGGGAGCGTCATGAAGGACCTCAGTGGAAGGACGGCGATCGTTACCGGGGCGTCCCGCGGGCTAGGCGTGTACATCGCGCGGGCGCTGGCGGGACAGGGCGTCGACCTCGTCCTGGCCGCGCGCAACCAGGCGGCCCTCGAAGACCTCGCCCGGGAGCTGCGCGCCCGCGGCCGCCGGGCCATCGCTCTCCCCGTCGACCTGCGCCGCGCGGAGGACATCGAGCGCCTCGCCGCCAGCGCGGCGGCCGAGTTCGGGCGGGTCGACCTGCTGGTCAACAACGCCGGCATCGAGGCCGTGTACTTCTTCCACCAGCTGCCCCGGGAAGAAGTGGACGAGGTCATCGACGTGAACCTTCGGGCGACGATGCACCTGACGCGGCTGGTCCTTCCGGGCATGCTGGAGAGGCGCGAAGGGCACATAGTCAATATGTCCTCTCTCGCGGGCAAGGCCGGCCCCGCCTACGCCGAGTCCTACGCCGCGACGAAGGCCGCGCTCATCGGTTTCACGCAGTCCCTGCGCGCCAGCTACCGGCGCGATGGCGTCAGCGCCTCCGTAATCTGCCCCGGTTTCGTCGGCGTGGTCGGCATGTACGCCGACGCCAAGCGCGAGCACGGCCAGGAAGCGCCGCGCGTCCTCGGCGAATCGCGTCCGGAGGCGGTCGCGGCGGCGGTCCTGAAGGCGGTGCGGAACGACCTGCCTGAGGTCATCGTGAATCCGCGCCCTGTCCGCGCGCTCCTGGCCATGAGGGAGCTTGCCCCCGGCTTCATGGAGAGGATGAGCCGGCTGATCGACGCCAATAGCCTCTTCCGCCGCCAGGCCGAGGTCCGGGCGCAGGCGCGCGAACAGCAGCGTGCTCGATAGCCGGCTGCGCGATCAGGCCGCCGTGGCGCTGACCGCTGGGCCGGCGGTGGCGTGTAAGCTCACACCTCGACGGCCACCGGCAGCACCATCGGCCGCCGATGGGTCTCGTCATAAAGGAACTTCGCGATGGCGTCCTTGACGTTCGTGTTTACCGCCGACCACTCGACGATGTGGTCGGCGCCCTCGAGGGCCGAGACGACCATGTCCCGCGTCCGCTCCAGGAGCTCTTCCGACTCCTCGATGCTCGTCACCCCTCGCGAGATCACGTCTGGCCGCCCGATGAGGCGCCCCGTCTTCTTGTCGATGGTCAGCACCACGACCACCATGCCGTCTGTCGCCAGGTGCAGGCGGTCGCGCAGCACGACGTGGTCGACGTCTCCCACGCCCAGGCCATCGACGTACACGTAGTCCGCGGGCACCTTTTCGGCTAGCCGCGCTCCGGTCTCGCTGATCTCCAGCACGTCGCCGTCGACCATGACGAAGGCGTTTTCCTCCGCCACGCCCATGGACTTCGCCAGCTGGGCGTGCAGCACCATGTGGCGGTATTCGCCGTGAATGGGCACGAAGTACTTCGGCCTCACGAGGGACTGCACGATCTTCAGTTCCTCCTGCGCCGCGTGCCCGCGCACGTGCACGTCCGCAACACGGTTGTAGAGCACCCGGGCGCCCAGCCTGAAAAGGTTGTCCACGGTCCGATAGACGAGCGCTTCGTTGCCAGGGATCGGCGTCGCCGAGAGCACGACAGTGTCGCCGCGCATGATCTGGACGTGCTGGTGGTCACCGTTGGCCATACGCGTCAGCGCGGAAGTCGGTTCGCCCTGGCTCCCCGTGGTGAGGATCACAACTTCCTCAGGACGGGCGCTGCGCAGTTCGTTGACGCCCATGCTCAGCTCGCGCGGGAAGTCCAGGTAGCCGCGTTCGCGCGCCATCTGGACGTTGTCCATCATGCTCCGCCCGGTCACGAAAACGCGCCGTCCGGTGAGCGCCGCCGCATCGATCACCTGCTGGATGCGCGCAATCAGCGAGGCGAAGGTGGCGATGATCACCCGCCCTTCTGAAGTGGTCATTATGCCCGCGAGGGCATCGCCCACTACCCGCTCTGATGGCGTGTAGCCCGGCACCTCGGCGTAGGTCGAGTCCGCGAGCAGCAACAGCACGCCTTCTTTGCCCAACTCGGCGAGGCGGGCCAGGTTCGTCGTCTGGCCCATCACCGGCGTGTGGTCGAGCTTGAAGTCGCCCGTGTGCACCACCGTCCCCATCGGCGTGCGGATCGCGAAGCCGGCCGCGTCCGGGATGCTGTGGGCGACGCTGAAGGCCTCCACGCGGAAGACGCCGGCGCCCACGCTCTCGCCCGGCAGGATGGTGCGCACGTCGACCTCGTTCGCAAGGCGATGCTCTCGCAGCTTCACGCCGAGCAGCCCGCCCGTGAGGGGGGTGCAGTACACGGGCGCCTTCACGTGGCGGAGTACGTAGGGCAGGCCGCCCGTGTGGTCCTCGTGGCCGTGGGTGATGAAGAAGCCGCGCAGCTTGCGCGCGTTTTGCTGGACATAACGTATGTCCGGGATCACGAGGTCGACCCCGAGCATCTCCTCTTCGGGAAACATGAGGCCGCAGTCGATGGCGATCATGTCCTCGCCGTATTCGAGGAGCAGCATGTTGCGGCCGATCTCGCCGAGACCGCCGAGGGGGATTACGCGCAGTGCATGGCCATTCGGCACTAAAAGAGCCTGCCTTGTTCGGCGCTCGGCTGGAGCGCCGTCGCCGTCGCGGTCGCCGGGGCGTTCCCGGGGCCAACCGTCCCCGCGAGCGGGGGCTGGCGAGCCTCGTCGTACTCCTTCAGCGCCCGCTCGACGTAGGCGGGGAGCTTCCTGAAGTCTTCTTCGATTACACGCCTTAGGCTGCCTTGATGCAAGGCCGCCGCGGGATGATACATCGGCACAACCCAGAGCCGGCCGAACTTCCGCGCCTGGCCATGAATGCGGCTGATGGGCTGGCCGGGAAAGTAGCGGCCGAGCGAGTACCGGCCCAGGGTGACTACCACCTTCGGGTCGATCAGCTCGATCTGCTCCGTCAGCCAGGCCGAGCAGGCCTCGATCTCGTTCGGCAGGGGGTCACGGTTGCTGGGCGGCCGGCACTTGATCACATTGGCAATGAACACATCGGACCGCTTCAGGCCGATGTCCTGGAGGAGTTGCTCCAGAAACTGGCCCGCCGCGCCCACGAAGGGCCGGCCCTGCTGGTCTTCGTAGTATCCCGGCGCCTCGCCGATGAACATGATGTCCGCGTCGATGCGACCCTCGCCGGGCACGACCTTCGTGCGCCCGCGGGCCAAAGGACAGGCGGTGCAGCGGCGCATCTTTTCGTTCAGCTCGGCCAGCTTCGCGCGCCGCAAGTCCAGGGCGTCGAGGGTCATCGTCATAGGCGCACCACCATCGAGGCGAGCACGCGGGGCGCCCCCGGCCCAGGCGGGCAGGGGCGCCGGGCTCGGTTTGGCCGGATGTTACACCGCCCCGCGAACGCAGTCAATTAAAGGCTAACGAGCTTATGTCTTTTAGCGAACCCTGGTATCTCGCGCTGGCCGGGTCGGCGCTGCCCTCGGCCGCCAGGGCCCGTCGATGCTCTCCCATCACATGGCCGCCCGGCGAGGCGGGCGGTGAGGCGGTCTCTTCCGGGTGGACCTGTCGGCCGGCCAGCTGGCGCTATACACCCTCTTGGGTAGTCTGCCCGGTGCCTCGCGGCAGCTTCGTGGTGCTGCAAAGAGGCGCGCTCGCCTGCCAGATAGACGCGGTCAGGCCCGAACGAGCCGTCTGGCCTGATGCCCCTCGGCTGACCCTGTACTACAATGCCCCTCGAGTCCCCGCCGCAAAAGCATGCATTCCTAGAAGCAGGAGAACCCACAGCCATGGCCCAGGTTGACGGCGGCGCCCTCGTCGCACGCTTCCTCAAGCAGGAGCAGGTCGACGTCATATTCACCCTCTGCGGTGGCCACATACAGAACATTTACGCCGGCTGCCAGGACGAAGGCATCCGCATCATCGACACCCGCCACGAGCAGGCCAGCGCCCATGCCGCCGAGGGGTGGACGCGCGCCAACAAGCGGCCCGGCGTCTGCGCCGTGACCGCCGGTCCCGGCGTCACGGACGCCGTCACCGGCATGGCCAACGCCTATCAGAACCGCAGCCCGATGATCATGATTGGCGGGGCCGCGCCCTTGAACCAGATCGGCCGCGGCGCCCTGCAGGAAATGAACACGCTGGACATGATGAAGCCCATCTCCAAGTGGGCTGTCCGCGTGCACCACACCCAGCGCATCCCCGAGATCATGGCCGAGGCCTGGCGCGTGGCCACCACCGGCCGCATGGGCCCGGTGTACATCGAGATACCCTCGGACGTCCTCCACGGCCGCATCGAGGAGGACCAGCTTCCGCCGATGCCCAAGGGCTATCGCACTACCGGACGCGTCGCCGGCGACCCGGCCCTCGTCGGCGAAGCGGCGAAGGCCATCCGCGACGCGGAGAAGCCGCTCGTCATGGCCGGCAGCCAGATCTACTGGTCGACCGCCCACGAGGAGCTGCGCCAGTTCGTCGAGAAGATCCAGTCGCCCGTGTACCTGAACGCCATGGGCCGCGGCTCGATCCGCCAGGACCACCCGCTCTTCTTCTCCCGCACCCGCCGCAACGCCCTCGCCGAAGCGGACGTCGTCGTCATCATCGGTACGCCGATGGACTTCCGGCTGCAGTACGGCCGACGCATCCGTCCCGAGTCCAAGGTCATCATGATCGACTCCGACCCCTCGGAGATCGGCCGCAACCGTGGCGTCGACATCGGCATCGAAGGCGACGCGAAGACAGTGCTCAACCAGCTCCTGGCCGAGCTCGAAGGTGTCCGCCGGGAACCCGGGAGCTGGATCGGTAGTCTGCGCGAGGTCGAGAACAAGATCCTCGAGCTCCGTCAGCAGTGGATGAACTCGGACGCCACGCCCATACATCCCCTGCGCCTGTGCAAGGAGATGGCGAGCTTCGTCGATGACAACACCATCGTCGTCGGTGATGGCGGCGATATCGTCTCCAATGCCGCCCAGATCCTGCCGATCAACAACCCGGGCCAGTGGTATGACCCCGGCCTGCTCGGCACGCTCGGCGTCGGTACCGGCTTCTGCATGGGCATCCACTGCACGTACCCGGACAAGAAGATCCTCATGGTGAACGGCGATGGCACCTTCGGCCTCAACGGCTTCGAGTTCGACACGTTCGTCCGCTTCGGCATGCCCGTGGTCTCGGTAGTCGGCAACGACCGCCAATGGGGACAGATCACGGTCGGCCTGGTCCGCGCCTACGGCCGCGAGCGCGCCGCTCCGACCCTCTTGCAGGACAATTCCCGCTACGACCGCGTCGTCGAGGCGCTCGGCGGGCACGGCGAGTTCGTGACGGAGCCGAAAGACATCCGCCCGGCAATCGAGCGCGCCTTCGCCTCCGGAAAACCGGCCTGCGTGAACGTGATCATGGACCAGATGCCTCCGGGCGTCGAAGGCGGTTACGAGTTCCTGTAGGCGGACGGCCGAATCCAGGAGGGCGGGCCGAATGGCCCGCCCTTTCAATTCCCCTGACTCGTGATGTATGACGCGATGTATACTGAGTCCATGGCTCGCATGGTGCGTAAGCAGGTCTACATCACGGAAGAGCAAGAGCGCCTGCTCAAGCGACGTGCGCGTGAACGCTCTAAGGCTGAGGCCGACCTCATAAGAGAGGGACTCGACTGGATCCTCCGGCCCGAGGATGAAGAAGCCAGGCTGGTGGCGTGGGAGAGGGTAAAGGAGTTCCTCGATGAGCGCGCGCTGATCGAAGCGCCCCAGAAGCCCCGGACCTGGACCCGGGAAGAGCTCTATGACCGTCCCAAGCATCTATTTCATCGATAGTAACGTCCTCGTCTACGCAATCGACCCCACCGACAAAGCCAAGCAAAGGATGGCCATCACGCTCCTGGACACCGTAGCGCGGCTTAACGTTGGTGCGATTAGCGCTCAAGTCTTAGGCGAGACCTTCAATACGATAACCCGGAAGATCGACGAGCCAGTCGACCCCAGGCGCGCTGCTGATGAACTCCTTGCGCTCAGCAGGGTGCTGACTGTATATCCGATCACCGGTCAAACCGTGCGGCGCGCGTTCACGGGAGTGTTGAACTACCAGATGTCCTACTGGGACGCGCTCATCTGGGCTACGGCGAAGCTTAACGGCATCGCCACGATCCTCACCGAGGACATCCAGAGCGGCGGCGCCATCGAAGGCGTCTCGTTCCTGAACCCCTTTACCGCCGGCTTCGACGCCGCCTCTCTCGCTTAGTCAGGCCGCGGCCCCGATATGCCACAATGTCTAGCGACGGCGCGTCCGTTTGCGCTCCGCCGGCGAGACGCCGGGACACCCCCGACACCCGAACCGCCTGTAACTGCCGGCCGGGCCGCCGGACGCCCTCGCTTCTACGGGAGGTTCAGACCATGCCTGAGAAACGGCTCGGCATACTCGTCGGCGGCGGCCCGGCGCCAGGCATCAACAGCGCGATCAGCGCCGTGACAATCGAGGCCCGCCACGAGGGCTGCGAAGTCATTGGCATAGAAGACGGCTTCGAGCACCTGATCCACGGTCGCACCGACGCCGTCCGGCATCTCGATATATCAGACGTGTCGCGCATTCACACACAGGGCGGCTCCATCCTGCGGACCTCGCGCGCCAACCCGACGACGACCCCGGCGCACATGCAGCGCACGGTCGAAGCGCTGCGCGCCCTCAGGCTCGATTACCTCGTCTCGATCGGTGGGGAGGACACTGCCTTCTCGGCGTCCGAGGTTGCGAGAGCCTCTGGAGGCGCCCTCCGCGTCGCGCACGTCCCCAAGACCATAGACAACGACCTGCCTCTGCCGGGCGGCATGCCGACGTTTGGCTATGAGACCGCGCGCCACGTCGGCACCGAGCTCGTGCTAACCCTCATGGAGGACTCGCGCACGACCAACCGCTGGTTCATCGTCGTGGTCATGGGCCGCAAGGCAGGGCACCTCGCCCTCGGAATCGGTAAGGCCGCCGGGGCCACCCTCACCCTCATCCCCGAAGAGTTCCCGGGCGAGCGGATCGAGTTGGACGACATCGCGCGCGTGATCGCCGGCGCGGTCATCAAGAGACGTGCCTTCGGCCGCAAGGACGGACTCGTGGTGCTGGCCGAGGGGCTGGCGGAAAAGCTCGATGTCCAGGAGCTTGCCCGGACCTCGGGCATTGAGATCGCCTACGACCCCCACGGCCACATTGCTCTGAACGACATCCCCCTGGCGGCGCTCCTCAAGAGACGGGTGCAGCGCTGGTTCGCGGAGCGCGGCGAGAGCATGACCATGGTGGACGTCACGCTGGGTTACGAGCTGCGCTGCGCCCGGCCCATCCCCTTCGACATCGATTACACGCGCACCCTCGGCTACGGCGCGGTCCGCTTTCTCCTGAACGAGCACGATGACCCTCGCCTGCGTGAAGGCGGCTTCATGAGCCTCCAGGACGGGCGGCTGCAGGTCCTCCCCTTCGATGACCTCCGCGATCCGGTCACGGGCAAGACGCGCATCCGCGTTGTCGACCTGGCCAGTGAGCACTACCAGGTGGCGCGCGAATACATGGTGCGTCTGGAACCGGAGGACTTCGCGGACCCGGAGCTGCTAGCCCGCCTGGCCGCCTCCGCCGGCATGTCGGTGGAGGAGTTTCGCACCCTCTTCGCGCCCGCTGTCATGGGCATGAACGGCGCCAGGGCCGCGGCCTAAGGCGGACCGGTGAGCATCAAGGCCGCGGCACGGGGGAACCAACTGCGGTCTCGCGGTGTATACGTGACGAGTGGGCATCGCGCTGACCGAAGAACAAGCCGTCGCCGGCGCGAAGCGCGGTAACCCTGACGCGTTTGGCGCTCTCGTCGGCGCACACCAGCAGGTAGCGTTTCGCGCCGCCTGGCTCCTGCTGCGCGACAGTGCAGCGGCCCAGGACATCGTCCAGGAGGCCTTCATCCGCGCGTATCGCGACTTCGGCCGCTTTCGCGACGGGGCGCCCTTTCGTCCATGGCTCCTGCGCATAGTCACCAATCTGGCCCTGAACGAGGTCAGGAGTCGGACCCGACGCTCGTCGGCGGCCAGGCGTTTCGCCGAAACGGCGAACACCGCCCTGGTTGAGGGGCCTGCTCAAGGAATCGAGGCGAAAGCTCAACTCGGCAGGGTGCAAGCGGCCATCGCCCAACTGCCGCTTGGCGACCAACGCCTTCTTCATCTGCGCTACTTCCTCGAGCTCCCAGAGCGTGAGATTGCCGCTGCCATTGGCAAGCGGCCGGGGACGGTGAAGTCGCGCCTCCATCGCGCTTCCAGGCGTCTGCGAGACGTCATCGAAGCACGGTTTCCTGACCTGCTGGAGGACCGGAATGATTGACCCGCGAGTCGAGCGGCTGTTGGCTCAAGCTGCGGCGGAGACCGTCTATCCGCTTACTCCCGCATTTGAGGAGCGGGTGCGGGAAGCGCTGTCTTCCGCGCCGGAGCGACGGCGCGCCTTCGTCCTCGCACCGGCCGCGATTGGGATCGCCGCACTGCTAGCAATCGTTGCGTTCGTCGCGGCGGATGGGGCAGGCGACGCTGTCGCCCGCTTCTTTGGCGTCAAGGGCTCCAGCATCGAGCGTCTCCCGCCTCCGCCCGAGGGCGTCGCGCCAACAGCGGAGCCAACCCCTGTTGGCATCGAGTATCTCGGCGGGCGCACGACTCTTGATGCTGCTCGCGCGGCGCTGAATTTCGCCCCGCCATTGCCGGCGGGCAGTGGAGAGCCGATAGCGGTGTATCGCCTCGACGTACTCGGCCTCCCTGTCATTGTGCTGGAGTACCCTTCTTTCGACCTCTGGATTGCACGCCCCGGCCAGGAAGTCATCTTCGCAAAAGGTCTGCCGGCGGGTACCACCCTGCATGAGTTCACGCTCAACGGCCATGGGGCGCGGTGGGTATCTGATGGCTTCCACGTCCTCACCTTCCGCGCGGCCTCCGGTCGTGAGGCCACAGGCTTCGCACGGACTGTCACGCGCAACACCCTGATTTGGGCGACCGACACGGCCTTCTACAGGCTCGAGACAAGCCTCGAGTTAGAGGCCGCCATTGCCATTGCCCGCACCTTGCCCTGAGGGAACGCTGGCATTCCGGCCGGTGTATATGGTGCAGGAGGATGCCATGAACACGATTGCGCTTCTCGTTTCTGGAGTCGTGGCCCTTGCGGGTACGCTCGCCGGGGTCGCCAGCGCCTCGGCTGGCGGCGGTGGCTGCAATGGGGAATCGACCGATTCGGCGTCGGGCACCGTACACATGCGCGAAAACTGCTTCGTGTCTACAGTGGTCAGAGTACCCACAGGCGAGACCGTCACCTGGATGAACCAGGACAGTGTCCCACACATGGTCACTGGCATGGGCTGGAGCGCGCCAGGTGCAACCATCGGCCAGGGACAGGCCGCGTCCGTGAGGTTCGACAGGAGCGGCGTGTTCGCCTACTACTGCCCGTTACACCTCGGCATGGTCGGCGCTGTGGTCGTCGGCGATGGCAGCCCGGCACCCGGCGGCAGTGGCGGATTCGTCGGTGCCGCGCCAGTGCTGGAAGCTGGCGCTCAGGCGGCCGCGGGCTCCGCACGAGCTCCCGCTGCGCGGTCGGGCGGATCCAGCCCGGACTGGGCAATGCTGGTTCTCGGCGGCGGACTCGGGTCGGCCGCCGCAGTGGCCGCCGGGATCGCTGGCTTCAGGCTCGGGCGCGCTTCTCGAGGTCTCCTGGAGGCGCCATAGGAGCGATCCAGACGAGCGGCGCACACGCCTCCTGACGGGGGCCCGTGGCGCTGCGGCCGTAAGCCTTTCGTAATACACCGGTTCTAGCCTGTTAGAGTGATCGCTGCGATGGCGCACCGAGACCGGGTCCTCGTCGTGGAGGACGAGCCCATGGTGGCCGAGGTCGTGGACCGCTACCTGCGGCATGAGGGCTTCGACACGATGGTCGTGCACGACGGCCCCTCCGCCCTGACCGAGCTCGAACGCTTCATGCCTGACCTCGTGGTCCTGGACCTCATGCTTCCCGGCCTGGACGGCTTCGAGGTGTGCCGCCGCGTGAGGTCGGCCGGCGAGACGCCCGTGATCATCCTTACCGCCCGTGCCCGTGAAGACGATAAGCTGCTCGGCCTGGGGCTGGGCGCTGACGACTATGTGACCAAGCCCTTCAGCCCGCGCGAGCTCGTAGCGCGCGTCAAGGTGGTACTCCGGCGGGCGCGGGCCGTCACCGTCCCGGACGGCGAGCGCCTGCGCTTCGGCGACCTGCGCATCAACGAACGCACGCGTGTGGTCGAGGACGCCCGCGGCGAGATCAGGCTGACGGCGCGCGAATTCGACCTGCTGGTGTTCCTCGCCCGGCACGCAGGACAGGTCTTCACGCGCGACCAGCTCATGGACTTCGTCTGGGACTTCGACTTCGCCGGCGACGCCAGCACGGTGACCGTCCACATCCGCCGCCTGCGCAGCAAGGTCGAGGTCGACCCCTCGCGGCCGCGGCACATCAAGACGGTCTGGGGCGTCGGCTACAAATTCGAGCCGTAGGCAGCAATGGTCACCTTCCGCCGGTCGCTCCTCCTGTCCGTCGCGACCCTGGCTGCCGGCCTTGGTCTCGCGGTCCTGATCGCGGAAGTGACGATGGCGCCACCGCTGCGAGAGGTCGGCCTCCTCTCCGCCTATCTCCTGGCCAGCGGCGTGGCCTCGATCGCCGCCTGCCGCGCCGTCCTGCGCCTCGCCGAGTCCTCGCGCCTCTCCCTTCAGGGGCGCGTCTTCCTCATCACCGCCGCCGGGGCGCTCACGGGCGTCGCGAGCATTTTCATGGTCGCGCAGCTCATGTTCGTCTCGACCTCGCACGACCTCGCCGTGTTGGCCGCGGTCCTGGCGTTCGTCGCCTTCGTTGGCACTGCCTGCGGCGCCTTCGTGGCCGCCTCTCTTTCCTCTCGTGTCGGCCTCATCTCGGGGGCCATCCGCCGCCTGGCATCGGGTGACTACGCTGCCTCGCTGCCCGACGGCGCCGGAGACGAGATAGGGGCTCTCGCTCGCGACGTGCGCCTCCTCTCGGAGCAGTTGCGGCGGGCAGACGAGGAGCGCGCCTCTCTCGAGCGCGAGCGCCGCGAGTTGACCGTAGCCGTGTCGCACGACCTGCGCACACCGCTGGCGAGCCTCCGGGCGATGGTCGAAGCCCTCGCCGACGGTCTCGTCCACGGAGACGCCGAGTCGCGCCGTTACTACGCCGCCATGCGCCGCGAGATAGAACGCCTGGGCGCGCTGATCGATGACCTCTTCGAGCTCGCGAAGATCGACGCCGGCGCGCTGGAGCTGGACGTCAGGCCCTTGCCGCTGGAGGAGATCGCAGCGGACGTCGTCTCCGGCATGGAGGCCCAGGCCCGCAGGCTGTCCATAGACCTGGCGCTCAGGACCGAGCCCGGCCTTCCACGCGCGGTCGTCGACGGCCGCCGCATCGAGCGAGCCATTGCGAACCTGGTGCGCAATGCCCTGCAGCACACGCCCCGCGGCGGTCGCGTCGAGGTCGCCCTGCGCCAGGACGCCGGCTGGATCGCCATCTCCGTCTCGGACAGCGGGAGTGGCATCGCGGAGGGGCAGTTGCCGCGAGTCTGGGAGCGGTTTTACCGCGCGGAGGCCTCCAGGACGCGCGAAGACGATATCGGAGACGGCGCGGGGCTCGGCCTTGCCATCGTGCGGGGCTTCGTCGAGGCCCATGGCGGCCGCGTCGAGGCGGCCTCGCAGCCTGAACGCGGCTCCACCTTCACCATCCTCCTGCCGTTGGCGGCTTCCTGAGCAAGTTGCTTGCGCCTTGCCCTGAGCGCAATCGGGAGCTCAGGACGATAAGTGAATCAAATCGAAGCTCACCGGATTGTGTTAGAGTCTCGATACAAGGCCATGGTTGCGACCCCGATTCCAACCGCGGACGAAATCCTGATGCGGGCGGGCGAGGGCATCCCCGCGGACAGAGCCCGCCTCGTGCGCGAGGCTTACGAGTTCGCCTGGCGTTGCCATGACGGCCAGCTGCGGGACTCGGGCGACCCCTACATCGTCCACCCGATCGACGCAGCCATGACGGTGGCCTCCCTGAACCTGGATGCGGCCACGATCATGGCGGCGCTCCTGCACGACGTCGTCGAGGACTGCGGCGTGCCGTCGGAGGAGATCTCGAAGAAGTTTGGCGCGGACGTGGCCCAGCTCGTCGAGGGCGTCACCAAGCTCAGCCGCCTGTCCCTTGTCCGGCCCGATGAGTCCTCGTGGGACGACCACTCTCAGGCCGACAACCTCCGCAAGATGTTCCTGGCGATGGCGGAAGACCTGCGCGTGGTGGTCGTCAAGTTGGCGGACAGGCTGCACAACATGCGCACCCTGCACGCGCTCCCTCGGGAAAAGCAGCTGCGCATCGCGCGCGAAACCAGCGACATCTACGCGCCGCTGGCCCATCGCCTGGGCCTCGGGGCTATCGCGTCCGAGCTCGATGACCTCGCTTTCCGCTACCTGGAGCCCCTGCGCTACGAGGAAATCGCCAGGCTGCTCGCCGCGAGTCAGGAGAGCCGCGAACGCTACGTGTCGCAGGTGGAGAAGATCCTGCGCTATGAGCTCCAGCGGCAGGGGGTGCAGGCGGAACTATCCGGCCGCGCAAAGAACATCTTCAGCATCTACCAGAAGATGCAGAAGTACGCGGAGATGGGGAAGTCGTTCAACGACATCTACGACCTCATCGCCATCCGCGTCCTGGTGAACAGCGTCGCGGACTGCTATCACGCCCTGGGTGTCGTGCATGGCCTCTGGCGTCCGCTTCCCGGCCTGTTCGACGACTACATCGCGAACCCGCGCGAGGGCGTCTACCAGTCACTGCACACCACTGTCATGGGCCCGGGCGCTAGGCCGCTGGAGGTCCAGATCCGTACCTACGAGATGCACCGCACCGCCGAGTACGGCGTTGCCGCTCATTGGCGCTACAAGGAGGGCGGCCGCCAGGACCGGCACATGGAGGAGCGTATCGCCTGGCTGCGGCAGCTCCTCGAGTGGCAGCGTGAGACCGCCGAGGCCGAGGAGTTCGTCGAGTTCGTGAAGACGGAGCTCTTCAAAGAGGAGGTCTTCGTCTTCTCCCCCAAGGGCGAGATCAAGGACCTGCCTGCAGGCTCCACCCCCATCGACTTCGCGTTCCGCATACACACCGACATCGGCTTCCATTGCGTCGGGGCGAAGGTCAACGGCCGCCTGGTGCCGCTGACCTACAAGCTCCAGAACGGCGACGTCGTCGAGATAATCACCAGCCGCACATCTCGCGGGCCGTCCCGCGACTGGCTCAACCCGAACCTGGGGTACGTCAAGACCGGCAACGCGCGCTCGAAGATCCGCCAGTGGCTCAAGCGCCAGGAACGGGAGGAGAACATCCTCCGCGGCCGCGAGATGGTGGACCGCGAGCTGCGCCGCCTCGGCGTTACGACGAGCGACCTGCTCCCGGAAATGCTGAAGTGGTTCAAATTCGAGAGCGCCGACGACTTCTTCGCCTCTGTCGGTTACGGGGGCGTGTCGCTCAGCCAGATCACCGGCCGGACCGCCCTCCACCTCAAGAAGGACGAGCCCGAAGAGGTCGTGACACCGGTCGTCACGCCCCGGCCGCCCTCGTACGGGTCCGACATCAAGGTGCTCGGCACCGGCGACCTCCTCACGCAGATCGCGCGCTGCTGCCACCCTGTCCCGGGAGACAGCATCATCGGCTACGTCACCCGCGCCCGGGGCGTCACCATCCACAGAGACGACTGTCACAACGTCGTCAATGCCAGCGAACCAGAGCGCCTGATTGGCGTCGAGTGGGGCCGCACGACGCAACTCTTCCCCGTGTCGGTCCGCATTGAGGCCTGGGACCGGGTCGGGCTGCTGAGGGACCTCAGCACCATCGCCGCCGAAGAGAAGGTGAACATGACCGGTGTCCGTACGCACGAGCACCCGGACCACACCACCACGCTCTCCATCACCCTGGAGACGACGGGCGTCGAGCAACTCTCCCGTCTCCTGGCGAAGATGGAGGGCGTGCGCGGAGTGTTCGCCGTCTCCCGCGTCCTGGACCAGGCCTCGGCCGGCCGCCAGGCGAGCTAGTCGCCTCTGCCCGCCGCCCCTTACGGACCCTAACCCGCCGTTTGCCGCCTCTCGGGGCGCATGACAGAATTGGCGGGCAGACGTGAATACCATCTTCAGCGTCCTCCCGCTGGTCGTACGGAGGATTAGCGCCAACATAAGGTTGCTGACCGCCGTGGTCGTCGGGGCCGTCCTGGCCGCGGCGTTGATGTCGACCACCTCCATTTACACGGACGCCATCCGCGACCTCGGGCTCTCCTATGCCATCCGCCAGAGCGGGCCGAACAAGAACAACATCCTCGTCCGCAGCACGTCGCAGATCGCGCGCCAGGACCTCTACGAGCGCAACCGCGAGTTCATCGACTCCTCCCTGAAGAAGGCCCTCGGTCGCCTGCTTGCCGGCCAGACCTGGGCCGGGCGCAGCTCCACCTTCTTCCCGACGCCGCCAGGCGGGACGGTGCCAGCGGACGACGGCCGGCCGAGGTCGCACTTCCAGTTCCTGACGGGAATAGAGCCGCACATCCGCGTCGTCGAAGGCCGCTTCCCCGACGCTGCGGCGCAGGCGCCGGCCGGCGCGCCTACCGTCGAGGTCGCCATGCCCGCGGAGGTCGCGCGACGCAACGGCATCCGCGTCGGCGACCGGCTTGACGCCCACCCCTTCTGGCGGCCGGAAGCGGAGCCTGTCCACGCCCAGGTCGTAGGACTCGTGGAGCCGCTCGACCTCTCGGAGCCCTACTGGCTCGGGCTATCGGACTTCTTCGAGTTCACGAGCCCCCGCTGGCAGACCTTCCCCTTCTTCGTGCCGGCGGAGACCTTTTTCGGCGCAATCGCCGAGTATCTGCCGACCATGAACGCCGACTTCTGGGGGATGGCCTACCTCGACACCGGCCGCATCAACGCCCGCAACGCTGAGGACGTGCGCGTCTCTCTCGAGAGTCTGGAGCGGGTCATAGCGGGCAACGTCGAGCGCACGGCCACGATTACCGAGCTGCCTAACGTCCTGCGCACCTTCGACGAGAAGCTCTTCTTCACGCGCATCCCGCTCCTCGTGCTCGTGCTCCAGATCGCTGGCATCGTCCTCTACTACCTCTTCATGGTCTCGACCATGCTCGTCGAGCGTCAGAGCGCGGAGATCGCGCTGTTCAAGAGCCGCGGCGCTACTACCGGGCAGGTGATGCAGATCTACGTGATCGAGGGCTTGATCATCCTCCTCGTTGCGCTCGGGCTCGGCCCACCCCTTGCCGCGGGCGTGATCGCCCTGCTCGGGAAAACCCCCGTGTTCGACGACCTCAGCGGCGGCGCCTACCTGACGACGCGCCTGTCGACCGGCGCGTATCTCTGGGCCTTCAGCGGCGCCCTGCTCGCGTACATCACCCTGCTCTGGCCGGCCTACCAGGCCACGCGCCGCACGGTGGTGCAGTTCAAAGTGGCGGCATCCCGGCCCCCGAAGGAAGCCGCCTTTACCCGCTACTACTTGGACCTGTTGCTGGTCGGCCTGGGAGCCTTGCTCTTCTACCAGCTGCAGCGGCGCGGCAACCTGGTGACGGAAAAGCTCTTTGGCGAGCAGTCGACGGACCCGGTCTCACTGCTGACACCCACGTTCTTCATCCTCACCGTGGGCATCTTCTTTCTGCGGCTGTTCCCTATCGCGCTCCGTCTCGGCGCCTGGCTGGTCTCGAAGACTCAGGCTACGGCGGTGCTCTTCGGCACCTGGCAGCTGGTCCGCAACCCGGTGCACTACTCCCGCCTGGTCTTGCTCCTCATGCTGGCGACGGCTGTAGGCATGTTCGCCGCGAGCTTTGGGGCCACCCTTACTACCAGCTACGAGGACCGGGCAGCCTATGTGTCCGGCGCCCCCTTCCGCCTTGCCGGCCTGCGCAAGGCCCCGGCTCCGGGACCGGAGTCTCTGGCGCGCGCGCTCGCCGAGAGATACGGGGCCGAAAAGGCGTCACCCGTCGTCCGTCTCGACGGTACACAGGGCACAGCGTTCGCGCGCACGAACTTCCGCATCCTTGGCATAGACCCGGCGGGTTTCCGCGACCTGGGCTTTTTCCGGGACGACTTCGGGCCTCCGATAGACACCATCCTGGCGACCCTTGCCGCAGACACGGAGGAGCCGCCCGGGATCGACCTGCCGCCGGACGCGCGCTGGCTGGCGCTCTGGGTTAACCCCACCTCCCTCAACGGCCGTGTCGGCTTCGAGGCGAAGGTCCGGGACGCCGAGGGGCGCTACTTCACCTATCTCTTCGGCCCCGACGGCGGTGCCGAACTGCCCCCGGGCTGGAGCTTCGTCGTCGCCGACCTCGGCCGGCCCCAGGCGATTGCCGGCGTGCCTTTCACGGACCCAACCGCGCGGCCTCCCCTCCGGTTGCAGTCGCTCTCCATCCGCTTCTTTACCACCGTGTCCCGCCCTGGCGGCGCCGTGCAGATCGATGACCTGCAGGTCAGCGCGTCGGCCGGGCTGCCGGCCGGCGTGCCATCCGACCGGCTGCTCAACGACCCTCAGCGCCGCTTTGCCGGCCTCCCGGGCGCGACGGTGCTTGCGGACTTCCAGGACCTGCAGCGGTGGGAAGTGTTGAACGGGCTCGTCGCCGATCCCCTTCCGGATGAAGTCCGCCAGGCCCCGGCGCCCGGCGGTGGCTTCGCGGCGGAGATCACCTGGCGGCCGGTCGCGGGCCAGCCTGCGACGCACGGAATTCGCGTACGCGGGGAGGCGCGCCCGGTGCAGGTCTATGCCAGCGAGGCCTTCATGAGACAGAGCGGCCTGGCCGAAGGGCAGACGTTCCAGGTGTACATCAACGGCTCCTACATAGACGTGAGCATCGCCGGCACCTTCCGGCTCTTCCCCACCCTCGACGACCCGCGCGACAATCCCGCCCTCGTCGCCAACATCCGCCGCCTGGAGACGGCGTTAAACCGCAACCCGCGCAGCGTGATCGCTTACCCGGATGAGGTCTGGCTCAGCCCCGGTCCGGAGACGGCGTCCAGGGTCGCGCGGGACATCGATGCCGGGGAGTTGCTGGCGACCGTGTTCGACTTCGAACAGATCCGGCTGGCGCAGCAGAAGGACCCGCTCATCGCCGCTGGCTGGGAGGGCATCCTCTTCATCAGCTTTGCAGCCATCCTCATGCTCAGCGCCATCGGCTTCCTGATCTACTCCTACCTCACCGCGCAGAAGCGCACGCTGGAGTTCGCGGTCCTGCGGACGATGGGTTTCTCTCGCCTGCAGATCGCGACCGTCGTCGGCTTCGAGCAGGTGTTCATCATCGGTCTTGGGATGCTGGCGGGCTCGCTTATGGGCCTTCGCCTCGGCAGCCTGATGATCCGTTACATGGGGCTGACCGAGACGGGCGACGAAGTGGTGCCGCCCATGCTGCTGCACGTCAGCTGGTTCACAGCCGGCACCGCCTTGTCCGTACTGGCGGCTGTGTTCATAGTGACCATCGGGATCGTCGTACTACTCTACTCGCGCCTTGCGCTGCACCGCGTGCTGCGCATCGGCGAGACTTAAAGGCCGCTGATGGCGATAGACCTGGACCAGCGCTCGGCGCTCGCCGGCGCCGAAGACGCGCAGACCTATATCCTCTGCGAGGACCTCTTCAAGATCTACAAGCAAGAGGAGCTCGAAGTCGTAGCCCTCCGCGGGCTCGACCTCAAGGTGCGGCGCGGCGAGCTAATGGCCATCGTCGGCGCGTCCGGGTCGGGAAAGAGCACCCTCCTGAACATCCTCGCCGGCCTCGATGTCCCGAGCGCTGGCCGCGCCTTCGTTGGCGGGCGCAACCTGCTCACGATGACGCCGGCCGACCTCGTGGTCTACAGGCGGAAGGAGGTCGGTTTCGTCTGGCAGCAGACCTCGCGCAACATCGTGCCCTACCTCTCGGCGGTGCAGAACGTTGAGCTGCCCATGATCCTCGAAGGCGTCGAGCCCGGCCCGGCGCGCTCCAGGGCCCGGCTTCTGCTAGACGCGGTCGGACTCTCGCATCGTATGGACGCCAAGCCAGACCGTCTCTCAGGCGGCGAGCAGCAGCGCGTGGCGATCGCGGTGGCGCTGGCAAACGACCCTCCCTTGCTGCTGGCCGACGAGCCGACCGGCGAGCTCGATTCGCAGACGGCGTCTGAGATCTTCGGCGTATTCCGCTCACTGAACGAGCAGTTCGGCGTGACGATCATGATCGTGACCCATGACCCCGCCATCGCCAACGCCGTCGACCGCGTGGTCTCCATCCGGGACGGACGCATCAGCGCGGAGAGCTTCCGCCGCGTGAAGTTTCAGGGGCGGGAAGCCTTCGTCCTGCACGACGAGTTCGCCGTCGTCGACCGTACCGGCCGCCTGCAGGTCTCCCGCGAATACCTGGAGGCGCTCGGCATCAACGAGCGCGCCCGCCTTCGGCTCGAAGGTGACCACATAGCCATTTACCCCGAGAGCGTCAGTTTCGACGAGGACAGCGGTGCTTGAGGCGCCCATCATCCAGGTCGAAAACGTCAGCCGCGAGTTCCAGGTCGGGACAGAGGTCATCCGCGCCGTCCGCGACGTCTCCTTCTCGGTGGCGCGCGGTGAGTTCCTCGCGATCATCGGCCGCTCGGGCTCAGGGAAGACAACGCTCCTGAACCTGATCGCCGGGCTCGACAGGCCCACGAGCGGCCGTGTGATCATCGAGGGCCAGGACGTCTCGGCGATGAGCGAGGCTGAGCTGACGAAGCTCCGGCGGCACAAGCTGGGCTTCGTCTTCCAATCCTTCGGCCTCCTGCCGCTGTTGTCGGCTTACGAGAACGTCGAGATCGCCTTGCGCATTGCCGGCGCCGGCCTGCGCGAGCGCGCGAAGCGGGCGCATGAGGTGCTCGACATGGTAGGCCTGGCGAAGCGCGCCAACCACCGCCCCTACGAGCTCTCCGGCGGCGAACAGCAGCGTGTTGCCATCGCCCGCGCCCTGGCGAACCGCCCCGCCATCATCCTTGCCGACGAACCCACGGGCGAGCTCGACTCGAACACGGCGGCGTCCATCTTCAGGCTCCTGGTCGAGATCGCCGCAAGCGAGAACGTGACCATCGTGACGACCACCCACGACCGCATGGTCATGGAGCGGGCGGGGCGCGTAATCGAGTTGTCCGACGGCATGCTTCTCCCGGAGCCGAGAGCGTTCGCGCCCGCGCGCAAGCAAGCTGTCAGCGTCGCCTTCACTCCTCCTTCGGCGCCGCCGGTGACCAGGCCTGTCTTCGAGCGGCCGCCGGAGCCACAGCCGGAGGACGACCACGCGCGCTGGGCGCCTCCGGAGCGGAGCAAGCGGCCCATCTATCAACCCCCACCACCGCCGCGCGAACCCCTGTGACGTCATCCGACCCCGCCGTCCGGCGCCAGGTCCTGCACGCGGACCTGGTGCTCCTGCGCGAGGACGCCTCGGACCGGGCTCGCGACGCCCTGATGCTGGAGGCCTCGGCGCTGGCGTCACTGCCCGGCGTCGCGGCGATCGGGGCCATCGAGGCCGCCGCTCCCTCCGACTTCGACCTGGCGTTCTTCTTCATCCTGGACTCGCAGGCCGATCTCGAGGCCTTCGGCACGGACGAGCGCTACATCCGGTTTCTTCAAGGAGGCCTTGCGCGGGCAATGCGCTCCTTCGCCGGGGCGGACGTCCAGCTGGACTCCAGCTTTGCGGGCGACGGGGCCTACGCCGCTTGCGCCTGCCTGATCGCCACGCCCCACACTTACGACTGGCAGGTGCGCGATGCGCTCGCCGCGTGGTCCTCGGCGGCGGCCCAGGCGCTGCGCGGACTGGCGATTGGTGAGAGGCAGCGTTACCGTGGACTTGGCATCATGTTCTCCTCCTCACCCATCCCGCTGCCTTTTCCTGGCCTGGAGGGGTTCGGTACCGAGTCCATCTCCGGTACCTGGCGCCGGCTGCGATGAGGTTGCGCGCGCGCCGGCTGCCAGCCTGGGCCTTCGTCCTCCTCCTTATCGGGTCCGTGACCCTGGTCACGGGCATCCCCTACGCTATCGCCAGCAAGGACGCGCGCGCCCCGGACTGGGAGCAGGTCCGCACCAGCCTTCCCCTGCCTCCAGGGGTCAGCATCGGCCAGCTCGAGAAGGCCACGGTCTATGACGTGATCGACGGCGACACCATCGATGTCCTCATCGATCGCCGCCTCGAGCGGGTGCGCTACTTCGGCGTCGATACGCCTGAAGTCGGCGCCGACTGCTACCGCGACGCCGTCGAGCGCAACAGGCGCCTCACTGGCCGGACGGTCTACCTGCTGCCGGACGCGCGCGAGCGCGACCGCTTCGGCCGCCTCCTGCGCTACGTGTTCAAGGAAGACGGCACATCGGTAGACGCGACGCTGGTTGCCGAGGGCATGGGCCTGGCCTGGCGCGAGGACGGCCGCTACCGGGACCAGATCGTGGGTCTCGAGCAGGAAGCCAGGGCCGCGGGCCGAGGCTGCCTCTGGAAGGCGGACTGAAGCCGCGGCCGCGGCGACTGTCACTCCCGGGCACTCCGCGGCAGTGCCACGGCCGGCATCGGGCTGACTAAGGCCGCGTCTGAAGCTCGAAGACCGTCCCGCGGTCGTTGTCGTACTTGACCAGGGGCCGGGTGGGCGTGTCCGCGTACCAGGCCACTTGCTCGGCGTTCGCGCCTTTGATCTCCAGGCGCCAGGCAGTGAACGTCCCGGCCGGGACGGTTACCTGCTCCTTGCCCCTGACGCGCAGTTCCACCGTCTGGCGGCTGCGCCGGTTGGTGATGATCGTCACATAGCGCGCCTCGTAGCCTTCCCGGAAGTCGATCGTGCGCCAGAGAAACAGTGAGCTGTCGTTGTCGTAGGCGTGCTCGGGCACGCTCAGGCCGCTCTGGCGCTCGCCCTGCCTGATCAGCGCGCCCTGCTCCGTGTACGAGACGGTCAGGGTCTCCCTGTCTTCCGGGCCCTGGATGACCCGCGTGGAGGAGAGCGGCTTCAGGGTCTTGCTGTCGACGACGACCGTGATCTCATCACTGTTGGCTCCGCTCGTGTACCGTTGGAGCAGCCGCGTCTGGCTGCCCTCCACGGTCAGGCTGAGGGTGCCCGTGGCCACCTCTCGACCGCGCTCTTTGAGGACATAATCCAGGCTCTCCGTCTGCCCCCAGGGTATTGAGCCGACGATGTCCATCGTGGGCGCATCCTCGCCGCCGCCACAGGCGGCGGCGAGCGTCAGGATTAGTGGTAGGCCCAGGGCCCTGAGTAGCGAGGACTTCAAGAAAGCGATGCGACGGCCTCTCTCGTACGTTCGAGCGCCTCCTCGATGTCGGCGCGCTCGATGCCGTAGTGCGTGACCATGCGGACCTTGGGCGGCACCCCCGTGCACAGCACACCCCGCTCCCTCAGCGCCTGCTGAAGCGCCGAGCGTTCGATGCCTTCGAGGTCGAAGATCACGATGTTTGTCTGCACGGACGCCGGGTCAAGCTTGATGCCGGGGATCGAGGCGAGCCCTTCCGCCAGGACGCGGGCGTTCGCGTGGTCTTCGGCCAGGCGGTCCACCATCTCTTCGAGCGCCACGATTCCCGCGGCCGCGATTACCCCGACCTGTCTCATCCCGCCGCCGAGCATCTTCCGGGCCTTGCGAGCGCGTGTGATGAACTCTCCGCTGCCGCAGACCAGGGAGCCGATGGGAGCCGAGAGTCCCTTCGAGAGGCAGAAGCTGATCGAGTCCGCCTCCCGCGCCAAGTCGGCCGGGGTCGTCTCGAGGGCAATGGCGGCGTTGAAGACCCGCGCCCCGTCGATGTGCAGGGGTATGCCCGCTTCGCGCGCGACGCGGGCGACGGCGGCGGTGACGCTCTGGGGCACGGCCGCGCCGCCACAACGGTTGTGAGTGTTCTCCAGGCACACCAGGCCTGTGCGCGGGCTGTGGATGTCCGGCGAGCGGATCAGCCGCCTCACCTCGTCGGCGTCAACCCGGCCGGCCTCGTCGTTCCGGACCTCCCGCAGCTGAATGCCGCCGACGCCAGCGGCACTCGCGACCTCGTGGTGGAGGATGTGCGACTCGCTGCCCACGATGGCTTCGTCGCCGCGCTGACAGTGCGCGAGCAGCGACACCAGGTTCGCCATGGTGCCGCTTGCCACGTAGACGGCGGCCTCCTTGCCCATGCGCTCCGCCGCCATCTTCTCGAGCCGTTTGACGGTCGGGTCGTCACCCAGCACGTCGTCCCCGACCTCGGCGCGGAACATCGCTTCGCGCATGGCGGGCGTTGGGTGCGTGACGGTGTCGCTGCGGAGGTCAATTACCTTCATGGCTCCCCCGCGTTCTGGCGGGTATGTCCGGTCCAGGTTTCGTGGGTCAGGCCGAGCTCGCCCAGAGGGTCCGCCAGGGCTCTTCACCGCGGATCGCCTTGTACTCCTCGTCCAGCTCTTCGCGCTCGAGTTCGGCCAGCACGGCATGGCAGGTCCACTCCGAGCCACCCAGTGACTTCAGCCGATCCTCGATAGCCTGCCAGACGCCGGAAGCGACCAGCGTTTTCACCGAGCGCGGCCACTGCAGCGCCACGATCCGCTCCGGCGCCGGGAACCGAGGCCGGAGCCGCCGCAGGTCGCGGAAGCGCTCGTCGGCGTTGCGCACACGGTCGACCACCCGGATCAGCGGCCCTTCGCTTCCCGCCGTGCGGGCATCGACGAGAAGCCGGCGCTCGAAGTGCTGGAACATGATCACGAAGACCTCAGCTGTGCGAATGAGGTCCAGCACTTCCTGCACGTCGACGCCGTATTCGTTCTCCACGGCAATTCATTCTAGCAACGGCTATCACTGGGGCAACGTGCCGGACGGCTTACTGTTCCTCCTCGCCGTCCTCGTCGTCGACGATGCTCTCTTCCTCGATGCCCAGCAGTCGCAGCCGCGCGCGGTCGTATCGCCTCTTTGCCCGGCTCTCGCGGTTGAGCAGGCCCTTTAGCCGGATGGGGTCGAGCCTCTTACCGTCGAGGAAGACCTCATGCAGGGCGGCGAGCTGGCGCTGCCAGCCCTCGAAGGCCTCACGGTAGGCCTGCTTGGTCTCTTCGTCAGCCACGGGCCAAGTATAGGCTCCGCCTTACGTGCCAGCGACAAGCCCCGGCCAGCAGCCGCGCGGCTGGCGAGAATGTTATCGATATATGCTCCCTTAACAATTCATTGACCCCCCAGACTCTCGCTGTCAGAATGCGGCTAACCCGGAGGGAGGTCATCGTGTCCCAGGAGGAACCGCGGCTCTCCAGCGTCAGCGCTTTCTTCCCCTGCTACAACGACGCCAACACAATCCCCGGCCTCGTGCGCACGGTCGAGGCGGCCCTGAAGCGCCTGACGGATGACTACGAGATCATCGTGGTCGACGACGGCAGCAGCGACGGCAGCCGCGAGGTGGTGCGGGCGTTGATGGCGGAAGTGCCTGGCCTGCGGCTCATCGAGCACGAGAAGAACCGCGGCTACGGCGGCGCGCTCAAGAGCGGCTTCGAGCACGCAGAAAAGGACTACGTCTTCTACACCGACGGCGACGGCCAGTACGACCCTTCAGAGATCGCAGCCCTGGCGCGCGAGATGCGCCCCGGCGTTGACGTCGTGAACGGCTACAAGCTCTCGCGCCAGGACCCCTGGTATCGCCAGCTGATCGGCAGCCTCTACCAGCACACGACGCGCGTCCTTTTCGCGCTCCCCATCCGTGACGTCGACTGCGACTTCCGCCTCTTGAGGCGCTCCGTGTTCGAACGAGTAAGCCTCGAGTCCAGCAACGGCTCGATCTGTATCGAACTGGTGCGCAAGTTGAAGGACTCAGGCTGCAGGATGGTGGAGGTGCCCGTGCACCACTACGCCCGCGCCTACGGCACCTCCGAGTTCTTCAAGCCGAAGCGCATCGCCCGCGCGCTCGCCGGCATGGCTCGCTGGTACATCCGCCTCGTGCTCCTGCGGGAGCAGAAGCGCCGCGTGCGCGACAGCGCCCGCCGGGCGCGCATAGCGGAGGACGCCGAGGCGTTGGGGTAAGATCACCAGGCCGCCCTGGCCCGCCATCTCAACAGGACATAACTTGGAGCCCGCCGAATACGACTACATGTTCCATCTGGAGGACGCGTACTGGTGGTACGTGGGCATGCGCCGCATCGCCCGGACCCTCCTCCAGAGACAACTCCGGGACGGCCGCCGCGGCCTGAGGATCCTCGACGCCGGAGCCGGCACCGGAGGCTCTCTTCAACTCCTCAAGGACTACGGTGAGGTCACTGCCTTCGACTTCGCCCCTCAGGCGGCGGAAATGTACGCCCGCCGCGAAAAGGGACGGATCTGCGTCGCCAGCATCGACTCCATCCCCTTCCGGGACAATTCCTTCGACCTCGTTACCTCCTTCGACGTCGTCTGCCAGCTCGAGGAGACGTCGGAGCAGGCGGCATTCCGCGAGCTGTGGCGCGTGCTGCGACCGGGAGGCGGCTTGATGGTGCGCGTCCCCGCCTTTCAGTTCCTCCACGGCCCCCACGATGTTGTCCTCCACACGAGGCATCGTTACTCTGCGGGAGAGATGGCGGCCAAGCTCGCTGGCGCAGGCTTCCGGGACGTCAAGACCACCTATGCCAACACCTTCCTCTTCCCGGTGGCCCTCGCGCGCCGCCTGGCCTCGAAGGCCCTGCGCATGCGGCCGACGGACTCGGACGTGCGGCCGGTGCCGGGCCCGGTGAACGCGGCCTTCACTGCCGTCCTCACCCTCGAGTCCGCCATCCTCTCGCGGACGCGCCTGCCCTTTGGCCTGTCCGTAATCGCCGTCGCGACCAAGCCATGACCACCGACCTCCTGCGGACGCCAGACCCGGAGCCGCTGTTCGCTGACCGCCGGCTCGAAGCCTACCGGGGGACGCGGGCCCTCGTGACGGGCGGCCTTGGCTTCATTCCGAGCAACGTCGTGCACGCGCTTACGACCCTTGGCTGCAGCGTCGTCGTCGTCGACTCCCTGGCGCCGGGACAGGGCGGTAACCGCTTCAACCTCAGCGGCATCGAGGACCGGGTAGACGTGCGGATCGCGGACATCCGGGACGACGCCGCCATGACGGACGCGGTGAAGGGCTGCGACTTCGTCTTCAACATGGCGGCGGCCGTGAGCCACCTCGATAGCCTCGATGACCCCTTCCCGGACTTCGAGGTCAACGCCCGCGGCAACCTGCAGGTGCTGGAGGTCATCCGAAAGCACGCGCCAGGCGCGCGCGTGGTCTACGCGGGTACACGCAGCGAGTACGGGCTCATCCAGTCGACGCCGGTCAGCGAAGCCCACCCCCTCCTGCCAACCGAGTCCAACAGCGCCAACAAGGCTGTCGCCACCCTGTATCACGTCGCTTATCACATCGCCCACGGCCTGCACACGGTGAGCATGAGGCTGACGAACACCTATGGCCCGCGGATGCTGGTGCAGCACTACCGCCAGGGCTTCATCAACTGGTTCGTCCGCCTGGCGATAGAAGGCGCTACCTTCCGCCTTTATGGCGACGGCACCCAGGTCCGCGACTTCGTCTACGTGGACGACACCGTGCGGGCCCTTCTGCTGGCGCCTATCGTGCCCGGCACGGCCGGCCAGGTCTTCAACGTTGGCAGCGGCAAGCCGGTGTCCCTGCGGGAGACCGCTGAGACCCTGATCTCGATCACGGGCCGGGGCAGCATCGAGTACGTCCCCTTCCCGGAAGACGCCAAGCGCATAGAGATCGGCGACTACGTCGCCGATACGCAAAAGATCAACCAGGTGCTGGATTGGCGGCCCCTGGTCTCCCTCCGGGACGGCCTCGAGCGCAGCATACGCTACTACGAGGCCTTCCAGGAGCACTACTGGTGAGCGCCAGCCGCATCCCGGTAATCGACCTCAAGCGCCAGTACGCCGCGCTCAAGGCCGAAATAGACGAGGCGGTAAGGCGGGTGGTCGAGTCGGGCTACTACGTGATGGGGCCAGAGGTCAGGGCCTTCGAGCAGGAGTGGGCCCGTTACTGCGGGACGGAGCACTGCGTGGCGCTGGCCAACGGCACCGACTCGCTGCACCTGGCCCTGCGAGCCCTTGGCGTCGGGCCCGGGGACGAAGTTGTCACCGTTGCCTTCACGCTCAGCGCGACGCTGGACGCGATCATCGCCCTCGGCGCCCGGCCGGTCCTCGTCGACATCGACCCGTCGACCTACACGATGGACCCAGCGCTTGTCCCGTCCGCCCTGTCGCCTCGCACGAAGGCGGTCCTGCCGGTGCACATCTACGGCCACCCGGCGGACATGGACGCCATCCTCGAGGTGGCCTCGGCAGCCGGCCTGCCCGTGGTCGCTGACTCCTGCGAGGCGCACGGGACGCTGTACCGGGGCAAACAGGTCAATTCGCTGGCGCATGTGAGCTGCTTCAGCTTCTACCCCACGAAGGGCCTGAACGCGATGGGCGACGCCGGCGCGATCGTGACCAACGACGCCGGGTTGGCCGAGCGCGTGCGCCGGCTGCGAGTACACGGCTGGGATCGCCGCTTCCACAGCGCCGAGTCGAGCCTGAACAGCCGGATGGACGAAATCCACGGCGCCGTCTTGCGCACGAAACTGCCCCACCTTGACGCCTGGAACCGCCGCCGCAACGAGATCGCGGCCCGCTATGACGCCGCCGTAGCCGGCTCCAGCGTGCGCCCGGCGCCGCACGCGCCCTGGGCCACGCCAAGCTACTACCTCTACGTCATCGCAACGCCTGAGCGCGACGCCCTGCGTCGCGACCTCGACGCGGCCGGCATCGACTCTGACGTCCACTGGCCGGAGCCGCCCCATCTGCAGCCGGCTTTCGCCCACCTTGGCTACGAGAAGGGCAGCCTGCCGGTCACCGAGCGGGTGTGCAATGAGGTGTTGACCCTGCCGATGTTCCCGGAGCTGACGGACGCCGAAGTCGACCGAGTGTGTGACGTGCTGCGGCGGTTCGCGGCCAGGACCGCGTCCCTGCCGGTGCCCGGCGGGTAACATCAGTCCCTTGCCGCACGCCCCGTCCCGCGGTATACGCTAGAGGTGCGACGGGTCTCGCGAGGGCCCAGCACTTTACCAGCCGAATACCTCCCGTCCCGCCGTGCTTCCTCTGGAAAGGAGTACGGAATGACCGATAGGCTGACTGACGAAGTCGCCTTGTTCATTGACCTGGAGAACATCACGACAGCTCTGTGGAACAAGTTTCAGCAGGCGCCCGACGCGGCGTCTTGGGTCGAAAAGGCTCGCAAGTACGGTCCCATTAGCTTCGCCCGCGCCTACGGTGATTTCAGCCAGCCGCACCTCGCCAGGCTGGAATCTGACCTCAGGGCCTACGGCATCGAGAAATTCGACTGTCCAACGAAGCAACGCGGCGGCCTCACCCAGAGCACCGTCGACGCCAACATCATCTATGACCTTTTCGAGGTGGCCCAGGACCGCCCGGCCATCAAGACCTTCGTCCTGATGGCCGGTGACAGCGATTACATCCGTATCGTGGCGCGGCTGCGAAACCGCCAGCAGAAGGACGTCGTCATCGCCGGCGTGCCCGGCAGCATCAGCCGGGACCTGATCCGCGCCGCGAACATCGAGGACAGCATCGAGCCGGTAGCGCCGGTCGAGATCGACGAGCACAAGCTCATTCGCATCATCTACAACTACGAGGAGTCCCGCCGGCCAGGCATCTTGCCGACCTTCCGCTACATGCTCCAGTACGTGTCCGACCCCCGGAACATCGACGTGATCAGCCCCCAGCTTGCCCCCAGCAAGCTCAATGACTTCGTGCGGAGCGGCATTCTGGAGCAATTCGAGACGCAGGGAAACGCGGGAACCCCTGTGCGTGTGACTCGCCTCAACCACGAACACCCCACCGTGAAAGAGGCGTTGAAGGACATCTAACGGCGGGGCGGGAGGCTTCGGCGGTAATATAGAGCGTCCGGCGCTGAGAGGCCCTTCTGACTGCCACCGACACTACTCACAATCTCCTACGCGGCCTCCAGGAGGCGCTCGGTCCGTCTCAGGTCGATACACGCCCCGAGACTGTCACGGCCCTGGCAGATGACGCGCTCAGGGGCCGCGGCGCGGTGGCGGACGCGCCTCAGCCACCGATTGCCGTCGTGAGGCCCCGAGACGCCCAGGGCGTGGCCAGCGTACTGCGGCTCGCCGGCGCTGCCGCGGTCCCGGTTGTCGTCTACGGGGCGGGCACCGGCCTCATGGGCGGCGCTCGCTCCCTCAGGCCCGGCCTCGTCCTCGATACCACCGGCCTCGATGGAGTGGACGTCCGCCCGGCAGACCGGCTTGTCTGGGCCGGCGCTGGCGCTGTGCTCGCCGACGTCGACGCTCGCCTCCGGGAGCACGGCCTCGCGCTCGGCCACGACCCCTGGACCTTCCCGGTCGCCACTGTAGGCGGACCGATCAGCACGAACGGCCTCGGCTACAAGGGCGGCCGCTACGGCGGCATGGGCGACCAGGTGCTGGCGATCGAGGCCGTGCTGGCGGACGGGACGGTCTTGCGCACACCCGCCGTGCCCAGGCACTCCACCGGCCCCGATCTCGCGCGCCTGTTTGTCGGCGCCGAAGGGTTGCTCGGTGTGGTAACCGCCGCGGCCCTGCGGGCCTTCCCGGTAGCAGAGCGGCTGGAGTTCCTCGCCTTCAGCTTCGAGAGCTTCGAAGCTGGCTTCGAAGCGGTCGCCGCCATCTGCGGCTTGGGCCTGCGGCCGGCGTTCCTGGACTACGGCGAGGAGCACGCCAGCCGCTGGCGCGGCCCTCGCGACGAGCCCCCCTGCCTCTACCTGGGGTTCGAGGGCTTCGCCGAGGAGGTGGAGGCCTGCCTGACCCGCGCGCGAAGGATCGCTACCGCCCACGGCGGGAGTGCCCTCGCGGAGGACGAGGC
>DATLYJ010000021.1 GCA_035574915.1 Dehalococcoidia bacterium
CGCCGTGGGTGGCGGGGTGCTGCGGCCCCACGTTGATGTAGAGGTCCAGGGTCTCCAGCTCTCGCTCCGGTGGCTGCACTGCCATCTCTGTCACACCGCCTCGGCGCTTAGCCGCCCTCTTGCTCCAGGCGGCGCAGGGCCTCCTGGACGTATTGGCGCTCTTCCTCGCCGGAGAGGCCCTTGGCGCGGGCCTCCTCGCGGGCTTTCTTGATGACCTCGGCCTTCTTCTGGGCCAGGGCCACCTTCTGGGCCTTCTCGTCCACCGGGGCGGGGGCGCCGGCGGCCGCCGCCATGGCCGCCTGCACCCGCTCCTCCACCTCCAGGAGCCGCTCTTGCCATTCCTCTACCTCGGCCAGGGGATGGCTCTTGCGGAGGGGATAGTAGCCCAGCCCCTCCTCGGTGAGGAGCGGCCGCGGGTCGGGATGGCCGTCGAAGACGATGCCGAACATCTCGGCCGCCTCGCGCTCGTGCCAGTTGGCCGCCTCCCAGAGGTAGGTGACGCTGGGGATGCGAGGGTCGTCCACGGGCGCTCCGGTCTTGACGGCCAGGGTATGGCCGTGGCGGAAGGAGCGCAGGTGGTAGACCACCACCAGCTCCTCGATCTCGTCCACGCCGGAGAGGCAGCGCAGGTAGTCGAAGGCGAGGCGGTCGTCGTTCTTCAGGGTCTCCAGGGTGCGCAGGAGGTCTTCCCGCTTGACGACGATGGTGGGGTCCAGGGGCGTTTCGATGAACTGGAACTCCAGGTCCGGGAGGGCCTCCCGCAGCAGCCTCAGGACGGGGATGTCCGGTATCTGTTGGACGGTGGGAGTGGTCTCCTCGGCCATAGCTAGCGTCCTATCTTGTGACGCTCCTCCATGATCTTCTTCTGGAGGGCGATGAAGGCGTCCATGAGGGCCTCCGGCCGGGGCGGGCAGCCGGGTACGTAGACGTCCACGGGGATGATCTTGTCCACCCCCTGGAGGACGCGGTCGTAGCGGGTGTAGGGGCCGCCGTTGGTAGCGCAGGCGCCCATGGAAATCACCCACTTCGGGTTCGGCATCTGTTCGTACAGGAGCTTTACGGCCGGCGCCATCTTCTTCGTGACGGTCCCGGCGACGATCATCACGTCACACTGTCGCGGCGAGGGCCAGGGCACTATGCCGAAGCGGTCGAGGTCGTGGTGTGACATGTATGTCGCAATCATCTCGATGGCGCAGCAGGCCAGCCCAAACGTCATTGGCCACAGTGATGACTTGCGCGCCGCGGCGATGATGTAGTCCGCTGGCACCTGCAGGATGCCCGGCAGCAGCGAGCGGTACAGCGCCTTCGGCTGCTCCAGCTCCACCGGCGTCAGCCGCGCGTTCTCGATGGCCACTCCCAGGGAGTTCGCCCGCGGCCCGAGCTCGTCGCGAGCATAGACCATGATCTCCGGGACGCGGCCAGGCACCGGGGACGAAGACCGCGGCGGGCGTTGCGTCAGGTCCGGCGCGCCCGCGGCGGCGCGGATCGCCGCCGACTCCGCTCGCGCAGCGGCCTCAGAGGCAGGCTGCGCGGGCGCGCTCGCGCCCTCGGGCTCGGGGGCGGGTCCGCCGCCTTGAGTTCGCTCTACTTCCATTCCAGCGCACCCTTCTTCCAGGCGTAGGCCAGGCCGGCGCCCAGAATCAGAATGAAGACGAGCATCGAGTAGAGAGCAGTCTCACCAACACCGACGAGCGAGAGCGCCCAGGGGAAGAGAAACACCGCTTCGACGTCGAAGATGAGGAAGAGGATAGCGTAGACGTAGTAGCGGACGTTGATCTGGGCGCGGACACTGCCGATCGGCAGCATGCCGCACTCGTAGGGGGTGCCTTTGCCCCGGCTGGGAGCGTAGGGGGCGAGTACCTTGGCGCCGATGATCGCGGTCACTACGAGCATGCAGCCGATGCCTGCGGCCATCAGCACAGCGAGGTAGTTGTCGAAGAGGGCCTGCATGCCGCTGACCTCGGTCGTCCTACTCGCCCGCGCGAGTTGTGCAATCGCTCACGATGCCCAAGCGCATTCTATGCCCGCTCAATTTAAGGGTCAAAAGTGTGTAATCGACCGGGCCGGGGTCCTGATCAGGAGCTCGCCATGCAGGCCCGGCACGCTTCCTAGAGGTCCGGCTTTGCCACCATCAGGTAAACGATCACCACGAAGAAGATCGTCAGAAGGCCGCCGAGCGCCGGAAAGACGGGGTTCCGTAATTCCCTCATGACCTCGTCCGGTACCGGCCCGTCCGGGAGAGACTCGGCCTTCCTCGCGAGCCGCAGCGCTCCCGGGGTCAGTACCGCCTGCGATATGACCACGGCGACCCAGAACAGGACCTGGCCCCAGAGCAGCCAGCCGCTGCCCAGCTCGAGGTCTGCGTCCGCTGCCGCGCCGTAGCCGAACAACGGGACGAGCAGGATGCTCGCCCAGCCCAGGTACTGGTTGGTCTTTGACATGCGCGTGAATGCGCGCAGCTCCGCCATCGACCGCGCCCGGGGCATGAGCACGCCAGCAAGCGTGTCCACGGTGATCGTGCCGCCGAGTAATACGACGGCCAACACGTGCAAGACCTTTAGTTCCTCGTACACCTCTTCCCTCCTCGAAACCGGGGCGGGGAACGCGTGCTCGAGACGCAATCTAGACGGCTCGCCCACTTGAGTCGAGTGGGACGCTTCCATCAATCCCCGAAAGATGTCCCCGGCGGGGGTCTTGACACGTGACCAAATAGTCACATATAGTCTCGCTACCAGCATGGAGGAGGTCTTCAGAGCGCTCGCCGACCAGACCCGCCGCGAGTTACTCGACCGCCTCTTCCGTAAGGACGGGCAGAGTCTTACAGAGCTCGAAGCGGGCCTGGGCATGACCCGCTTTGGCGTGATGAAGCACCTGCGGCTCCTGGAACAGGCCGGGCTGGTGGTGACGCGAAAGGTAGGAAGGCAGCGGCTGCACTACCTGAACCCGGTGCCAATCCGGCAGATCCACGACCGCTGGATCAACAAGTACACCGAGTTCTGGGCCGGCGCCCTCGTCGAACTCAAGACTGGACTGGAGAACGAGATGGAAGCGACGAAGCCGCGTCAGGTATATCAGCTATTCATCAAGACCCTGCCCGAACGGCTCTGGCAGGCCATCACCAGCGGCGAGTTCACGAAGCAGTACTTCTACGGCACCAGCGTCGCCTCCAGCCTGCGCCCGGGCGAGAGCTTCGAGTACTGGCGCGACGGCACTCTCATGGTCGAAGGCCGCGTCCTCGAGGCTGAACCTCCACGGCGCCTCGTCCACACCTGGCGCTCGCTCTACGACCCTGAGCTCGCCGCCGACCGGCCAAGCCGCGTCACCTGGGAGATCACGGAGGAGACGCCGGGCGTCTGCCGCCTCACCGTCACACACGACGACTTCGATTCCGAGACGGCTACTTACCGGAACGTCGCCGGGGGATGGATGTGGGTGCTCAGCGGCCTCAAGTCTGTGCTGGAGACGGGCGAACCGCTGGCGCCAGGGAGCTGAGAGGAGGACTTATGGCCGAGCACGCGCACGGCGCGCCACCCCAGATCAGGCCCCAGCGCCTGGCCGACTACCTGGAGGTCATGTCAAAGGCAGTCTTCCAGAGCGGCATCAGCTGGGCGGTGATCGAGAAGAAGTGGGCCGGGACACGCGAGGCCTTCCACGGCTTTGACCCCGGGCGCCTCGCCGACCTTACGCCTGACGACGTCGACGCCCTGCTCCGGGACAGCCGCATCATCAGGAACCGGCGCAAGGTAGAGGGCATCGTCCACAACGCCCGCGCCCTCATGGACATCGAAGCCGGCAGGGGCTTCCGCGACTACCTGCGGTCCTTCGAAGACTATGAGGCGCTGGCGTCCGACATGAAGAGGCGCTTCAAGTTCCTCGGCGACATGGGTGTCTACTACTTCCTCTGGGTCGTGTCGGAGCCCGTGCCCGACTACGAAGAATGGCGCCGCCGCCACGGCATCCGTGAGATGCCGCCACGCAAGCGCTGAAAGTGGACGGGGAAGGAGCAATTGATTGGCTGTTGAAAGGCCCGTGACGGCCGCTTAGGCTAGCGCTTTATCAAGTCGCAGCAGCAGTGGATGTGAGAAATGGTTGCTCAAAGCCGTCCAATTCGCATAGGTCAGTTCGAGTACGACATCATCCTCGAGAGAGGGCCCGGTTCCGCCCCAGTCTATCGTCAGATCGCTGACGCCCTTCGGGAGAGGATTGTGTCGGGGCAGATCGCCACCGGGACCCGGCTGCCGCCGGAGAGGCGTCTTGCGGCTCAGCTCGGCGTCAACCGCTCGACCATTGTGACTGCCTATGACGAACTGGTGTCGGCGAACCTCGTCAACGGCCGTGTCGGCGACGGCACAGTCGTGACTTTCCAGGCAGAGCAAAGGGGTGCCGGAAGCGGGCGCTCGATACCATGGCACCAGCTTTTCGCCAACGGCTCCGCCGACCTCTCACCCTGGATCCGCGAAATCCTGCGAATCGCGCTGCGCAGCGACGTCATCCCTTTTGCCGCTAGCGAGCCTTCGCCCGATCTGTTCCCGATGGAGGAGGTGGAGGCGATCGCACACGGGGTGCTACGGGACGCGGGCGGCGATTGTCTCCGCTATTCACCCACCGAAGGCATTCAGCCCCTACGAGAGGCAATCGCCGAACGCATGCGACGGAGGGGCGCCCGCGTCAGCGCCGCTAACGTGATCATCACAGCCGGGGCACAGCAGGCGCTCGATCTCCTCGGGCGCTGCTTCCTCGATCCCGGGTCCGAGGCGGCGGTGGAGTCGCCGACGTTCGTCGGCGCGATCCAAGCCTTCCGTAACCGCGCAGCCCGGGTCGTGGGAGTCCCGGTCGACGAGCACGGCCTGCGTATTGAAGCCGTCGACGACTTGCTGCACAGACGCCGGGTGAAGCTCCTGTTCGTGACACCGAACTTCAGCAATCCGACCGGCGCCGTTCTGAGTGAGGAGCGAAGGAGCCGTCTAGTGGAGATCACGCGCCGGCATCAGGTCCCGGTGATCGAGGACAACGTGTACGGCGACACCTGGCTGGACAGCCCGCCGCCGGCTTCGCTGATCGAGCGGCCGGGCAGTGAGCATGTGATCCACGTCGGAAGCCTCTCTAAGGCGCTCTTTGCCGGACTCCGGATCGGCTGGGTCGTGGCCCAGGCGCCCGTTGTCGAACGCATGGCCTTGCACAAGCAGGTCGCGGACCTTTTCTCCGGAAGCTTCGCGCAGTGGTTAGCGCTCGGCATATTCCAAAGCGGCCTGTACGACCGTCACATCGAACGGGTCCGCACCGTCTACAGGGAGAGGCGAGACCAGCTCATCGCGGCACTGCTCCGCGAGGGGCGGGGCGCTATCGTGCCGAACCGGCCCACCGGGGGTTCGTTCCTCTGGTGCCATCTCAACGATGGCCTCGGCTCGCGGGACCTGCTGACGCAGGCTGCTGTCCAGGGCGTCACTTTCGTACCGGGAGACGTGTTCTCAGTCGAGGGGGAGGAGCAGTCTTCTCTGCGCCTAGGCTTCAGCCTGCTCAATCGTCAAGGGATAGAGGAAGGCGCCCGGCGGCTCTCCTCAGCGATAAACGCCCTCCGTCAACGCCGCAAGGAGGAGACCCAGGCGATCGCCCAGCCGCTGGTCTAGTGGGATGTCGAATAGCGGCCGCCTAGTTCGACGTATGAGTAGCGGCCGGTTAGGAGCAAGGATGTGAAACATATCTATCTGGCCGAGAAGCTCAGAGAGTTCACTGAAGCCGACCTGGCACTCAAGGCTGCGCGCGGACAAATGAGCTATGTCAGCAGGCCCGGGCTCGCCAGGTTGCTGGCTGACGGGCTCGGCCGCCTTCTCGTACTATGGGGGTCTCGCCTCCAGGAATGGAGCCGCACCAGGCAGCCCGACTCCGGGCTCGGCGGCATGGAAGACACACTGACCGCTTGAGGAAGGAGCTCAATCGATGGCCCAGGTAAAGGTCCTCGTCGGCACACGCAAGGGCGCCTGGATTTACACCTCGGACGAAAAGCGGGAGCGCTGGGAGATCTCGGACCCCATATTCCCCGGTTGGACCGTCTACCACATGGACATAGACCAGCGGCGTAACCCGCCCCGGATGTATGCCGCTGCCAACCACTGGGCCTGGGGCCGCTCGGTTGCCCGCAGCGACGACATGGGCAAGACGTGGGAGCAGCGCAGTCCCTCCCTCGCCTTTCCCAAGGACATGGGCATCAGCGTCGGCAACGTCTGGCTCGTGAAACCAGGCCATCGGAGCCAGCCCGGCGTCGTGTTCGCCGGCACGCAGCCCGGGGGCCTCTTCCGTAGCGACGACTGGGGCGAGTCCTGGGAATCGGTGGACAGCCTCAACCGCCACAAGTATCGCCAGTTCTGGAACCCGACCGGCGGCGGCGATTCATGCATCCACTCCATCGAGGTTGACCCGCGCGACCCCAACCGCATGTACGCGGCCGTCAGCTCCGGCGGCACCTACGTCACCGAGGACGGCGGCAAGAGCTGGGACCTGTGCTCGCACGGCATCGTCGTCACGACACCGGCCGCAAAGGAGTTCCTTGCCCAGATCGCCGAGGCCTTCCCGCAGCCGAAGGTACCGGAAGACGTTGACCCGGCGGCACTGGACGAGTTCCACAAGTTCGTGATCGACCCCAAGAACCCGGACCGTCTCTGGGGCCAATCGCACGTGGGCGTCTTCAAATCGGAACACAGAGGCAAGGACTGGCAGGACGTGACCTCGGGTCTCCCCTCGTTCCACGGCTTCCCAATCGCTGTCACCAAGCGGGACCCGGACGCCGTCTTCGTCGTGCCCATCGAGTACGGCGCCGACAACTTCCGCGTCGTCCGCAGCCAGTTCGCGGTCTGGCGGACGATGGACCAGGGCAAGACCTGGCAGCAGCTCACGCGCGGACTGCCCGGACCGAACAACTTCCAGAGCGCCTATCGCGAGTCGATGGACACCGACGGCCTCGACTCCGAGGGCGTATACGTGGGCACGACGAACGGCCACGTCTACGCCAGCCGCGACCTGGGCGAGAACTGGACCCAACTGCCCGGCACTCTGCCCCCTATCCTCGGCGTGACGGTCGCGGTGCTGCCCTAGCCGGCGCCGCCGGGCGGGCGAGCACAGGGGCCGGGCCCAGGTTGACCCGCGGGCCCTGGCCGGCGCCCCTTCGTCCGTGTCCAGCGGGGCCCGCCACCGACGGAAGGCGGCCGGTCCCCACCGAGCCGGGCGCAGCTCAGGCTCGCGTAACCCCTGAAGCCTTGCCCCGCGGGCCGAACGCCGCTAGCTTGGTGTAGTACCGCTTGTCCGCGCTTCACTCCGCCAGCCGCGCGGGGCCCTATGGAGGACACATGATAGACACCGGTGACCTGAGAAAGGGGCTGACCATCGAGATAGATGGCAACCTCTACACCGTCGTCGATTGGGAGCACAACAAGATGGGCCGCGGCGGCGCAAAGGTGCGGCTCAAGCTGCGCGACATCCGCGCCGGCCATATCTTCGAACGCACATACGACGCCGGCGCCAAGTTCGCCCGCGCCCGCGTAGAGCGCCAGAACGCCCAGTACCTCTACAACGACGGCGACCTCTTCTACTTCATGAACACCGACACCTACGAACAGATCCCGATGAGTAAGGACCGCGTCGGCGACCTCGCTCTCTACCTGAAGGAGAACGAGAACTGCCAACTGCTCACCTACGGCGACGAGGCCATAAGCGTCGAGCTTCCCGCCGCCGTCGTGCTCGAGGTCGTCGATACGGAGCCGGGCATCAAGGGCGATACCGCGCAGGGCGCCACTAAGCCCGCCAAGCTGGAGACGGGTCTCACCGTCAACGTGCCGTTGTTCATCAACGTCGGCGACAAGGTCAAGATCGACACCCGGACCGGCGCTTACCTCGAGCGCGCCTGATCGCCCGCCGCCCTCAAGCCGCGGCACACCACGGACAGCGCTGACGCTGCGTCCCGTAACTGACGCTCCCGTCTCGCCCTCTTCCGTGTTCCGCCCTCAGTAGCCCTTTCGCTTGTCGACCAGGCCTTCCAGCGGCTCCCCGGCCCGGAAACGCCGCAGGTTTTCGATGAACCGCTGGACGTTGCGGTGTCCCCGCATCTGCGATGCTCCCGCGGTGTGAGGCGTGATGACCACGTTGGGCATCGACCACAACGGGTGGTCCGGCGGCAGGGGCTCCAGGGGCGTCACGTCCAGGCCTGCGCCGGCAAGCCTTCCTTCCCGCAAGGCCCGGACCAGCGCCTCGGCGACGACGATAGGCCCCCGCGTCACGTTCACCAGGTAGGAGCCGCGCCTCATGGCCGCGAAGGCCGAGTCATCGAAGAGGCCGCGGGTGGCATCGGTGAGAGGGCAGCATATGGTGACGACATCGGAGGCGCGGAGCAGGTCGTGAAAGCGGTCCATCCGCCACAGCTCCCTCACCTCCTGCGGCCGGTCCAGGACCTCGGCGTCTGCGGCCAGTACGTCCATGCCGAACGCGCGGGCCCTCCGCGCGACCGCCCTGCCCGTGCCCCCGAGGCCAACGATGCCCATCGTCAGGCCGCTGAGCTCGATCATCTGGCGCCGCATGGCGAGCCGGCTGGGCCACGAATCCGGAGCCTCTAGCACGGCGCGCTTGATCTGGCGCGTCAGCGCCAGGAGAAGGGCAAAGGCGTGGTCCGCGAGATGCTCGCCGACGAGCGCCTTCTCGCCGGTCACGACCACGTCGCTCTCCACCAGCTCCGGAAACAGCATCACATCTATGCCGGAGACCACGGCGTGCACCCAGCGCAGCTGCTTCGCCTGGGCGAAGGTCCGCGGGTCCACCAGTCCGAGGATTACCTCGGCGTCTGGGAGGTGCTCGGCGGACTCCTCATCGTTGGACGCGACCACCACCTGCGCGCCGGCGCCCGCCGCTTCCCTGATCTGCGCGAGCTCTTCCTCAGTGACCTCTGGCAGCGTAAGCGCGCGGAGCTGGATGAGGACCTTCACTGCTGCATAGTCCCTGAAGCCCGCAAACGGATCGCCGGTAAGTGTCGGCCGCGTGCGGCCAACTCAGGCCCAGTCCGGCCGCCGGAGTTGACTCCTGGTCTTGCGCTCCAGGGTCGCGCGCAGGTCTTCGTTGATCTTCTGCGCCAGGACCCGCATCTCCTGGCTCGTGGTGCGCATCTCGTCCGTCTTCCACCGCCGGATTTTCGCCCGGTCAGAGTCGCTTAGCGGCGTCTCCTCGATGAGCCGCTGGATGACGAGAGACATCAGGTTCCAGGCCTCGTCGACTTCGAATTCGACCTTCACTCCTGGCCCTCCTTGGTCGACACATACCAACCTTTGCGCCGGATCAGGCGCGTCGTCTTTTCGTCCAGGATGGTGCCGAGGACCTCGTTCATCGAGACGGTGAGGTCAGCCATCTCGGCAGTCCCCTCGTTGTGGTCACTGCGCCATCGGCGCACGTGGTTCTTGCCCTCGTCGGAGAGCTCCACCTGGTCCAATACCTGCGCCACGACCAGCGTCATGATCGACCAGGCCTCGTCTGGCTCCAGGATTACCCGCATTCGCTCCTCCTCTGCACGCGAACTCGCCGCCACCGCTATCCGACGGTGGCCGGCGCTATCTTCCCTTGAAGTCCGGTTGCTCCCGCTTTTCGATGAAGGCCCGCACACCCTCGGCGCGGTCCTCGGTCGTCTGAAGGATTATGGTCAGGTCCGTCTCATAGCGCAGCGCCTGCTCTAGCGTCATGTCCGCGCCGCGGTGCACGGCCTCCTTCGCGTAGCGCGTCGCGATAGGCCCCCGCGAGGCAATCGTCCTCGCGATGGCCTCTGTGCGGTCCGCCAGCTCTGCGCGCGGGACGACGGCGCTGACGACGCCCGCTCGAAGGGCCGCCGCGGCGTCCAGCTCCTCACCGGCCAGGAGGACAGCGAGCGCCACGCCGCGCCCCGCGAGCCGGGACAGCCTCTGGCCGCCTCCACCGCGAGGCAGCATGCCCTGCCCGACCTCCGGCAGAGCGAAGCGCGCGTCGTCCGAACAGAGCCGGACGTCGGCGCACAACGCCAACTCGAAGCCGGCGCTCGAAGCGACGCCCTGTACCGCGCAGATCACGGGTTGAGGCAGCGCCGCCAGACAGCCAAAGGGGTCAGGAGGTAATTCGAAGCCCTCCCCGAAGGCCTCGATGTCCCAGCTCAGGCAGAAGTCGGCACCTTGGGCCGATAGGACGACGACGCGCACCTCGCTCTCGTCGCGCAGGGCCGAGCAGGCCTCGGCCAACTCGCGCAAGGCGCGCGGGCCGACACGGTTTCCCTCACCTCCGGCGAGCACGATGCGCGCCAGAGGCCGTTCGACGACTACGCGAAGGGCCTTGTACTCCATAATCCGGGCCGGACAGGTCCGGCTCGATGGTAGCAGATAGAGGCCTGCGTCAGGATGGCGCTCTCCGAGGCAGCCTGACGGTCACGGCGATCGTTACGGGGAGCGCGGTCGTGCTGGTGTTACCCGCGGTGATCGACGACCATCGACGGGGCGATCGCTCCCTGGTCCCAGATCGGGCTGGCCTCAGCCGGCGAACTTCAGCTTCGGGGCATGGGACATCGGCACATAGCGGCCGTCCTTCAGATAGCCCTGGTCTTCGATCCGCACGCCGCCCCAGCCCGGAAGGTAGATGCCAGGCTCGATGGTGAACACCATGCCGTCCTGCAGGACATCGGTGGAGGTCTGGCCTAGCCTGGGCGGCTCGTGCACCTGCAGCCCCACGCCGTGCCCGAGGCCATGACCGAAGTTCTCGCCGTAGCCAGCCTCCTCGATGACCTTGTGGGCGAGCATGTGCGCCTCACCGCCCGTCATGCCTGCCCGTACCAGTTCCTCGGCGGTCAACTGGGCGCCGAGCACGATGTCGTAGACCTTGCGGAATTTGTCGTCAGGCTTGCCGAGGACGATGGTGCGGGTCAGGTCAGAGACATAGCCGTTGAGCTTCACGCCCATATCGATGACTATGCCTTCGCCTTCCTGGATCACGTGGTCACGCGGTTGCGCGTGCGGCAGCGAGCCGTGCGGGCCCGCCCCGACGATGGTCTCGAAGGACATCCCTTCGCCGCCGTGCTCGCGGACGTACTTCTCTATCTCCCAGGCAACCTGACGCTCCGTCCACCCGGGTTCTATACGCTCGACGACGTATTGGAAGGCCTGGTCTCCGAGAGTGACGGCTGCCTGGAGGGCTTCGATCTCCGCAGGCTCCTTGATGACGCGCAGGGACTCCACGAGGTTCTCGGTCGCCGCGAGCTTCGGCCTCTCGCCCTCGGGCAGGGAGGCAACGGCCTTACGCAGGGCGTCGTAGGTTGCGTAGCTGATGCCGTGCGCTTCGAAGGCCAGCTTCTTGCCCCCGAGTCCAGCGCCGCGAATGAAGTCGGCAAGCCACGTGTGCATCGGTCCGTTGGCCTTGAACATTTCGAACTGCGGCGACTCTAGCTCCGCCTGCTCGAAGTAACGGAAGTCAACGGCGATGAACGCGGCGTCCATCGTGATCAGCAGATGGCCCATCGAGCCGGTGAAGCCGCTGAGATAGCGCCGGTTCGCGCCTACCGTCTTTGAGGTGTCTTCCGCGGGTGCGCTTATGAAAATCCCGGCCAGTCCCTTTTCCTCGAGCTTCTCCCTCAGCCTCGTCAGCCGGTCCTTCACGTCCTGCTCCCCTCTTGTCCCGAAAGCTCGGAGCACAGCCAGTCCAGCGCGTAGAGGTAGCCCCGCCAGCCGAGGCCGACGATGACACCCCGGCTAACACCGGACAGGTACGAGCGGTGGCGAAAAGCTTCTCTCGCGTAGACGTTCGAGATGTGCACCTCTACGGTCGCGAGCCCGCTGCCAGCAATGCAGTCGCGGAGCCCGATGCTCGAATGCGTGAGCGAGCCAGCGTTGATGATCAGCCCCTGGGCGCTGGCGGCGTTCTGCTGAATGAAGTCGATCAACGCCCCTTCGTGGTTCGACTGAAAGGCGGAAACGGCGACGCCGGCCTCGGCCGCCCTCTTCTCCACCCGCGCAACGATGTCGTCCAGCGTCTCGTAGCCGTAGATGTGGGGCTCGCGCTGGCCGAGAGTGTTAAGGTTGGGCCCGTTTACCAGAAGGATCCGCATATCGGTAGTTTGTAACACGGCCGCCGGGCCAAAGCTACGCCGGCCGCATCAAGACAGGGTCCCGGGCGCTGGCTCACCCATTCAGCGCGCGGGCGGCGTCCGCCGTTATACGCGCTGACTGCGACTAACGCGCCGCCAGCACTGCCACGCCGGCCTCGATCATGGACTTCCAGATCGCGAGGCCATCGGTGCCACCCATCAGCGCCTCGCTCGCGCGCTCCGGATGGGGCATCATCCCCAGCACGTTTCGGCCCTCGTTCAAGATGCCGGCGATGTTCTCGAGCGAGCCGTTCGGGTTGGCCTCCGGTGTCACAAGGCCGTCGAGCGTGCAGTAGCGGAAAGCCACGCGGTCCTCAGCGTTCAGACGCGCCAGGGTGGTGGCATCGGCGTAGTAGTTGCCTTCACCGTGAGAAATGGGGACTCGCAAGACGTCGCCCACGCGCGATGAACGCGTGAATGGCGACTTCGCCGTCTCCACCCTCAGGCAAACGTCCTGGCAGCGGAACTGAGTGCTGTCGTTGCGCATCAAAACGCCCGGGAGCATCGCCGCCTCGCAGAGGACCTGGAAGCCGTTGCAGATGCCTATGACCAGCTTCCCCCTCTCCGCCTCCCGCCTGACAGCGCTCATCACCGGGGAGAAGCGCGCTATGGCGCCGCAGCGCAGATAGTCGCCGTAGGAGAAGCCGCCAGGCAGGACGATGGCGTCATAGGACGAGAGGTCGCTTTCCCGGTGCCAGACCAGTTCGGCGTCCTGTTTGAGGATGTCGCGCAGGACGTAATGACAGTCGTGATCGCTCCAAGTGCCCGGGAAGACGACGACGGCAAATCGCATGCTGCAAAGCCATCATAACAGCCCCGGGTCAGGCGAATCTGGCCGGGGTCAGGCGTTCACCCGCGCCGCCTCGCCAGCCCGGGCATCGCGCCCGCGCAGGAAACCCGCGAGGAGGCCGCTCTTCGGCGAAAGGACCAGTGAGGCGAGAAACAGAGCTGTCGCCGTCAGGACGATGACGCCGCCCGCAGCCAGGTCGGTGTACCAGGAGACGTAAAGGCCCAGGACGCCGGCAGTGGCGCCCAGGGCCGCGCTCAGCACCATCATGCGCCCGATTTCGTCCACCCAGAGACGCGCGGTCGCGGCCGGGGTGACGAACATCGCCACGACCAGGACATTACCAACCGCCCTCAGGGAAATGACGATCGTCAGGGTGATCAACAGCAACAGCAGCGTGTCCACCCAGAAGACCGGCAGGCCCAGGGCCATGGCCATCTCGCGGTCGAAAGAGGACATCAAGAGGACCCGGCGCAGGGCCACGGCGAGTACGAGCGCGCCGCCGCCGACCATTAGGCTGAGCACGATATCTGTAGTCGTGACCGCAAGCACCTCCCCGAATAGGAACGAGGCGAGGTCGCGCGTGTAGCCCTCCGATGTGCTGATGAGGACGATCCCGAGCGCGAAAGCGCCCGCGAAAACGATGCCTATGGCCGTGTCCTCGCGGATCCGCCTGGTAAGGGCAAGGCTGCTTATCGCCAGTGCGGTCAAAACGCCGAACAGTGCTGCGCCCGCGAATAGGCTGGCCTTCAAGAGGAAGGCAATGACCACGCCGGGAAAGACGGCGTGGGCGATGGCATCACCGACGAAGGCGAGCCCCCGGATGACCACATAGGTCCCGAGCAAGCCGGCGACCGTCCCCATGACGATCACCTCCACGAGGGCAAGCCGCATGAACCTGAACTGGAGGGGATCGGTGAGCCAGTCCAGCATCAGACGTGGACGTGCGTATGGCCCGGGCTGGTCGGATGCGCGCCGGGGCCGTGATCGGCTGGCCCTTCGTGGTGGTGGACGTCCTCCAGTACTTGCGCATGGCCGTCGGATGGCACTTCGACGAAGTGGAGGTGTGTGCCGTAAGCCTCGCGCAGAACGTCCGGCCTGAACGTCTCCGAGACCGGCCCATAGGCGACGAGGCGCCGGTTGAGGACGCAGAGCGTGTCACAAATGCAGGCCGCGGTGTTCAGGTCATGCGTGGCCATCACTATCGTCTTGCCCTCTTCGTGAAACTCGGCCAGCAGCTCGACGAAGAGGTCCTGGGTCTGGGGGTCGACGCCGTTCATCGGCTCGTCGAGCAGGACGAGACGGCCCTCCTGGGCCAGGGCCCGGGCCAAGAAGACGCGTTGCTGCTGCCCGAAGGACAGCTGGCCGATGGGAGCATCGCGGCGGTCCGACATGCGCACCTTCTCCAGCGCCCAGGTCACTGCCCGGACATCGGACGGGCCCGGCCGGCCGAGCCAGCCCGTATGACGAAGGCGGCCCATCATGACGACATCCCAGACGCGTAAAGGGGTGTCCAGGTCAACTCGCTGGCGCTGCGGCAAATAGGAGAAGACGTCGCGCATCGCCTTCGGGTCCCGCCCCTCGACCCTCACCTCACCCTGAGAAAGGGGCAGGATGCCGAGGATTGCTCGCAGGAGCGTGCTCTTGCCGGACCCATTCGGGCCGAGCAGGCCCACGAACGCACCGGGCGCGATCGACAACGTGATGTCGTCCAGCGCCAGCCGCTCGCCGAGGCGCACGCTGACATGAGAAAGGCTCACGGCCTGTGCGGCGGTGGGTGCCCGGGCCTGTACCTGACGGCTAGCCATTTCTAAAGAGACTATATCTCAATTAGCGCGGGTCCAACGTTGGACCACGCGGCGGCCTGGTCTCGGTTGGCCGTCGGTCCGGGATTGCGAATGGGACTAGCCGCCGATGCGCGACATCTCCACTTTCTGGAGATGTACGGTCTCGTCGCTCCGGATCTCGGAGTAGCGGTCGTTACGCAGGGCCCAGATGCGCGCCAGGGCCGTCGCGATTTCGCTGTCAGTCCTGCCCTCGCGCAGCAGCTGGCGGAAATCGTGGCCAAAGACGCCGAAGAGGCAGGTGTAGAGCCGGCCATCGGCCGAAAGCCGCAGGCGGGTGCAACTGCCGCAGAAAGGCTGGGTGACTGAGGCAATCACGCCGATTTCGCCGGCGCCGTCCTTGTAGCGCCAGCGCTCCGCCACTTCACCGAAGTAGTTTGGCTCCACCGGCTCGATGGGCCACGCGCTGTCGATGGTGTCGATGATTTCTCGCGCGGAGACAACGTCCTCCATTCGCCAGCCGTTCGTGGTGCCGACGTCCATGTACTCGATGAAGCGCAGGATGTGGCCCGTGCCCCGGAAGTGCTCTGCCATCTCGAGGATGCTGTCCTCGTTAGCGCCACGCTTTACGACCATGTCGATCTTCACCGGCGTGAGCCCGGCAGCCGCCGCGTTGTCGATGGCGGCGAGCACCACGGAAACCGGGACGCCGACATCGTTCATCGCCTTGAAGACATCGTCGCGCAGCGAGTCGAGACTGATCGTTATCCGCTTCAGGCCGGCCTCGCGCAGCAGCCGTGCGCGTTCGCGGGTCAGAAGCGACCCGTTGGTGGTCATGGTCAGGTCACGCAGGCCTTCGACCTCGGCCAGCATCGCCACGAGCCTTTCGATATCCCGCCGGACCAAAGGCTCACCACCGGTGAGGCGGACCTTCTCCACCCCCTGAGATACGAAGATCCGGACCAGGCGCGTGATTTCTTCGAAGGTCAGGACCTCGGACTGGGGCAGGAACACGTAGTCGCGGCCGAACACCTCCTTCGGCATGCAATACGTGCAGCGGAAATTGCAGCGATCCGTGACCGACACGCGGAGGTCGCGAAGGGGTCTCTGCCTGGCGTCAGTGAGCGTAGTCATCTTGGGGCGATATGCTCAGGTCAGCATATCGCCCCAAGTATACAGCCTCCATGCTGGCGCCTAAGGCCAGGTCCTGGCCGTAATGCCGCGAATCCTGGTCCAGGTGAACGAAGAGGCCCTCTCGCCGGTCCTAGGCCACCAGGGACAGCAGGCTTGCGCAGCCCTATCCCACCTTGTTCAGGCGCGTGAAGTCATGGACGGCGTCGATCCACCGGATGGTCCCGGAGCGAGAGCGCATGACCAGCGATTGCGTCCGCGCGCCATTGGCGATGAACGTGACCCCTCGAAGCAGCTCCCCGCTGCTTGCCCCGGTGGCGGCGAAAAAGACGTCATTGCCCCCTACGAGTTCTGACGTCGTGTAAACGTGGTCCAGGTCCAACCCCGCCTCCAGACAGCGACGACGCTCGGCATCGTCCCTGGGCCAGGGCTTGCACTGGATGGCCCCGCCCGTGCAGCGGATCGCGGCAGCGGTGATCACGCCCTCGGGCGCGCCACCGATGCCCATGAGCACATCGACGCCGCTGTCGGGAAGCGCGGCCTGGATCCCGGCGGCGACGTCCCCATCGGTGATCATCTTCACCCGGGCGCCAGCCGCGCGCACGTCCGCGAGCAGCTGCTCATGTCTCGGCCGGTCCAGCATGACCACGGTGACCTCATCGACAGGCTTGCCGAGAGCCCTGGCGACGCGCCTGAGGTTCTCCGCCACGGGCGCATCGATGTCGATCACGTCGCTGGCGGCAGGGCCAACAGCGATCTTGTTCATGTAGAAGACCTCGCGCGGCACCTTCATCGTCCCGCGCGAGCTCATCGCGATTACGGCGATGGCGCCAGGCAGTCCCTTCGACATCAGCGTCGTGCCGTCGATCGGGTCCACCGCTATGTCAACTTGCGGTTCCGAACCGTCGCCGATGCGTTCGCCGTTGTAGAGCATCGGCGCTTCATCCTTTTCGCCCTCACCGATGACGACGACGCCGTCCATGCGAATGCCGCCCAGCGTTCGCCGCATGGCGTCGACGGCCGCCTGGTCGACGAGCTCTTTATCGCCCTTGCCCATGTAGCGCGCGGCGGACATCGCCGCTGCCTCGGTAACCCTGACCAGCTCCATCGCCAGATTGCGCTCTACGGGAAGCACGCCCCTGTCGGTCATGTGACTCCTTACCGAACGAAGCTCGCCCGGCCCTGCAGGACCTATTCGGGCCGCTCGAACCCCTCCCGCCGGCGGAACTCCTCGCGCTCCGCCTCTTCTTCGGCCCGTCTTTCTTCGGCCTCGCGGGTGAGCTCCAGTTGCTCCGCGGCCACTTCCTGGAGGTTGCGCTCGTACTCTTCGGCCGGTTTTGGCACGCGCGCCTCCAGGACTTCGTTCAGGATCGCGTAGAAATTAGCGCCGAGGTAATGCAGCGGCTTCTCATCGTTGTCCACGAGCAGCCAATGGTCCGTGAACGCATCCTCCTCGGCGGCCGCGGCGACCACGCGGCCGATGAGGAGAATGTGGTCCCCGACCTCATACTCCTCTTCGAGGCCGCACTCGAGCCAGCCGACGCAGCCCTCGAGCAGGACCGTCTCCACCCGCCGCGCGCGAAAGGTGGGCAGCTTCGTGAGTTCCAGCTTGTCGATATCTGCGCCGCTGACGCTCCCCAGAAACTGCACGTGGTGCAGGAGTCGCCGCGTGGGGATGTTCAGGGCGAATTCCTCGACCTTGTGGACGATGTCGTAGGTGTAGCGCTCAGGGCTGATCGAGACGGCGATTAACGGCGGCCGGATACTCACCGGCATCACATAGGCCACGGGCATGACGTTGTGCTTCCCGCGGTAAGAGCAAGTGAGGAGGGTGATGGGGGCCCCGGCGAGCAGGCGCCGACCGTCGACTTCGTCCAGGTTCCGCCGCATGCCTGGAGTATACGGCCATGGCAATCGAGGGCAGACGAAGCGACCCGCCCGGGCCGTCCGCTCATCGAGCTGGCCCATGACCGGCCGCCACAGCGGCCACAATCCCGAGGGGTCCGGGATCGCGCTTAGTCAAGAGGAGCCCTCATGGTCCGTCGCGGGAGCCCGGCACGGCCATCTCCGCCGGGGACGACCGTTTCCCTCGGCTTACGACCCCGAGTGGCCGCGAGTACGGGAGGCCCCTCCGACGAGCCTCACGCCCCTTCGGCTGCCTCGAATGCTGGCGGCAATGGGCAGCCGCAAACTCCGACAGCGCCCCTTGCGGGCGACTAGCCGCCTTCTAAGACCATGAAGGTGCCTGTCATGAGGCCGGCCAGCCGCCCATCCTCAGCCGTGGCCGTCGCCTGCGCCACGGCAATGCGGCCGCCCTTCTGCACCACCCGCGCTTCCGCTCTGAGCTTCCCACCACGGACGGCGCTGAGGTAGTTGATCTTCGCCTCCACCGTGGCGCAAATCTCGCCTTTATTCAAAAGCGAGGTAACAGCGCCGCCCATCGCCGTGTCCATGGCAGCAAAGAGGACAGCGCCATGAAGCACCCCGTTGGGGTTCATGAGATGCGGGCCGCCTTCCACCTCCAGAAGGACCCGCCCGTCCCCTCGCTCCAGGACCTCGAGCCCCATCGTCGCCAGTAGTCCGCTTTGGTCCGGGCCGGATCGCGCAAGGCGCCCGAGGTAGAATTCAGCCTCGACTAGCAAGGCCGCGTCGATCTGATCGATAAGTGCCCTCAGCCGAGCCTTGCTGTCCATAGCCTCGTCGCTCATCGCTCTTTGCTCTCCTTGCGCTGGCCCCTCACGATGCTAAGGGGCATCCTTGACTTGTGCCACGCATCGTCCTCGACTTCGAACCACCGAACGCCGATGCGCCTCAGCTGGCCGGCGACACCTCGGACCTCGCGTACTTTCTCTCGTGGGCATTCTCTGCACGCTATGGCGGCAACCACGAGATGTCCGTTGCATCTCTCATCCTGCGTGGGGAGTTCAAGATCGACCTCCGCCCGCTGCTCACCTTCGCCGACCGCGAAGTCGAGACCGAGGCCGACGCAGACATGCTAGAGAAAGCCTGGCAGGAACCCGGGCCGCTGGCGGACTGCTGTGACCGCGTCGTGCAGGCGTTCGACAGCGGCGAGAAGCGACTCTCCGCCCTCACGGAAGAGTATCCGGACCTCGTCCGGCAGATCGGCGAACTGGGTCAAATCGCCCGGTGGGCTGCTAACGCCGGTCTCCGCATCCGGGTGACTTTCAGCATGGAACCGCTGACTTGAG
>DATLYJ010000022.1 GCA_035574915.1 Dehalococcoidia bacterium
GGCGCCGTACGGCGCCCGCCAGAGCGGCCGCGTGCTGACGCCAGCCACTCGCCGCAGCGCCTCCTCCGCGCGCTCCATCTCAGCCAGCACCTGGGCGTCCGACAGCTCCCGGAAGTCGGGATGGGACCAGGAATGGTTCGCGACTTCATGCTCGGCGGCGATACGGCGCGTGAGGTCCGGATATGTGGTCGCCCACTGGCCTGTGAGGAAGAAGGTCGAGCGGACGCCGGCCTCGCGCAGGGCGTCCAGGATTGCCGGCGTCGGCACGCCGGAGGCGCCGCAATCGAAGGTCAGCGCCATCTCCCTGCGCTCGGTGTTGCCAAGCGCCACTTCCCCCGGTGGCCGTGTTATGCGCGGCGCCGGCGTCGCCGTCGGTTCGGGCGTGGGCTCAGGCGTGGGCGTCGTAGTAGGCGCTGGCGGCCGCGTAGCGGTCGCGGCCGGCGGCTCGGGTGTGGGCGACGGCGGAGGGTCGTCGCTGCCGCCGCAACCCGGGAGCACGAATATGGCCGCCGCCGCGAGGGCCGCCACGTGGCGGGGACTAATCGGCGGCATAGTACCGGCGCAGGCCTTTCGCCAGGCCTCGAGCGATTACGTCGAGCGAGTCCGGCCGCAGGATGAGGGTCTCCACAACCCATGGGTTCGAGAGGAACTCGACCTCCACGATCGCCGCAACGTAGCGGCCCTGGTGCAGCGACATCGGGTTGTTGCCCGTGGTCATGAGACGGTAGCACGTCCGGCAGTTCGAAGGGTCGGCGCCGTTGGCGCGGATGACGGCGGCGTTGTTAGCGATCATCCGCCTTGTCTCATCCGGCGAATAGCGTTGGTAGGAGTCGCTGCGGACCCCGCGGTCGACCGCCTCGAAGCCGGCGGCGCGCAGTTCGTCCAGGAGCGCTTGCAGCAGCAGCGAAGCGAGCCGGCGACCGTCGTCGGCGCGAGGGCCGTCGACCGTATAGTAGACCTCGGTCCCACGGACGCGCGGGTCATCGAGGCCATTGAAGTGCACCGACACCAGGACGTCTGCCTCGAAGGCGTTGGCCCAGTCGATGCGCGGCTGCAGCCGCTCCGGGGCGTCCTCGGCCACGGCGACGCGCACGCGGCCGTCGCCCGTGTAGTCGTAGGGCTCCAGTTGCAGGCCGCCGCCCTCGTCCCGCGGCCGGCGGGTGACGCAGACCGCGGCCCCCTCGGCGATAAGGAGGTCCGAGAGCCGATAGGCGACGCTCAGCGTCAGCTCGTGTTCGTGCAGCAGGACCCCATCGGCCGGGTGCCGCGGCACGGCGCCGCTGGAATTCCGGCCCGTCGCGCCCGGGACCCAGTACGCATCGTGTCCCGGATCGATGCAGATGCGGCGGCCGCTGAGCGGGACGCGCTCCGGCGCCGTCGCCGGCTCGGCAGGCGGCGAGACGGGGTCCTCGGCGGCTGCCTCGAGCAGTGCTGCCGCGGAGGCAGGGAGGGCGGCGTCCTGGGCGCGAGCTTGCGGCCGCGACGTGCAGGCCAGGACGGCCACCGCGAAGGGCAATAGCAAGGCTCCCACCAGCGCGCCGAGGCCCGCCTTCGCCATCACCCGGCCCCCGGGGTCTCAGCCGCGCTGCGGCCGGCAATCACGGCCAGGCGTAGGTGGTGAACGCCCAGTTCAGGAGACGGCGGGCGTCTTCGTTGCGGGCAGGAGAATTGAGGACCACTACAAACAGACGATGCCCGTTGCGCGCGGCGGAGGCGGCGAGCGTGGAGCCGGCGCTGCGGGTATAGCCCGTCTTGACGCCGTCGGCGCCAGGGTAGTAGCCGAGGAAAGTGTTGATGTTCGTCAGAGGTATCGTGCGGGAGCCGCGCGCGACCCAGGAGCGCGCATTCACGAGCTCGTGGAAGCCCGGCAGGCTCATGGCGTAGCGCGAGAGCATGGCGATGTCGTAGGCGGAGGCGAGGTGCTCCCCGCGGCCGAGGCCGTGAGGGTTGAGGAAGTGGCTCTCGCGCAGTCCCAGGCGGGCCAGGAGTCCGTTCATGCGCTCGACGAAGGCGCCGTCGGAGCCGGCAAGGTGTCTTCCGATCGCGAGGGCGGCGTCGTTGCCCGAAGGCAGCATGAGCCCGTAGAGCAGGTCTCGCAGCGAGAAGCGGTCGCCGGGCTCCAGGCCCATCACGGTGCTGCCGCGCATCACGCGGCTGTCGACGTCGACGGTGACCTCGTCGTCGAGGTTGCCATGCTCCAGGGCCAGGATGGCCGTCGCGATCTTGGTCAGGCTTGCCGGCGGCAGGCGAAGGTGAGCGTCCTTGTCGTACAGCACCGCCCCCGAAGCCTCATCGATCACGACGGCCGCGAGGCCGGCGATCTCCGGGGGAGGTGTGGCCGCACGCAATGCGGGAGGGGGCGCCCAGGGCTCTGGCAGAGGGAACGCCGGCGGCGCGATTACTTCCTCGGCCGCAGGTGGGGGATCGGGCAACGGTCCGTCGGCGGGGGGAGCCGGCGGCGCCCCTGGAGGCGCGACGGCGCCGGAGCCGCAGGCGAGCAGCAATGAGGTCAGGAGCGCGACGATACTGAGACCTGAGAGCCTGTGGCCCACGGCACCTGTCCGATATCGGGGTGCCTCAGGCTAGCACACTTTACTCGTTATCAGCCACGCGCCGTTCCCTGTGCAGGCGCTGGTGGCCCCGCCGCCGGCGGGGCGGCGAGGGCAGCGCCTCCTCTGCTGTGAGAGGCCGTGAAACGAAGTCAGGATCGTAGGGATAGGGCACGTGGCCGTAGGCCGTGACCTCCTGGCAGTCAAAGCGGACAGCCTCGTTGCCCGCCCCGTCCAGGCAGACGAGCAGGTTGCCACGGCGCACGAAAGCCTCTCCCTGATCGATCTCGACTCTTCGGCCGTCCCTCAGATAAACGAAGATCACGGCGGACCTCACTCGGGAATCCCTCCCATGCTCGCTCCTGGCGCGCGGCGGCAACATAACCGCGGTCAGCCAATGGCGATAGAGGACATAACGTCCGCCACCGGACGCCCGGCCCTACACGATGAGCGGTTCCTCATAGACCCCGAATACATCCCGCATGACGTCCATCATTTCGCCCAGAGTGCAGTACGCCTTGACGGCGTCGATCAGGGCGGGCATTACGTTCGCTTCGGTCCGGCAAGCACTTTCGAGGGCTCGCAGCGACCGGGTCGCAGCCGTCGCGTCGCGATGCCGCCGGACTTCTGCGAGCCGGGCGCGGTGGCGGCGCTCGCCCTCCGGGTCCATCTCCAGGAGCCGGATATCCAGGGGCTCCTCCAGGAGGAAATCGTTTACGCCGACCACCACGCGCTGCTTCGACTCGATCTCGCGCTCGTAGTGGTAGGCGGCATCGGCGATCTCGCGCTGCTGGAAGCCACCCTTCAGCGCCTGGATGACCCCACCCAGGTCATCGATGCGGTGAAAGTAGTCGTACGCGTCCGCTTCGGTCTCGTTAGTCAGGGCCTCCACCAGCCAGCTGCCGCCCAGCGGGTCGACGCTGTTGGCGACGCCCGTCTCGTGGGCGATGACCTGCTGCGTCCTGAGGGCGATGCGGGCCGCCTTCTCGCTCGGCAACGCCAGCGCTTCGTCCAGCGAGTTCGTGTGCAGTGACTGGGTGCCGCCGAGGACCGCGGCGAGGGCCTGGATGGCCGTGCGGACCACGTTGACCTCGGGCTGTTGCGCCGTCAAGGAAACGCCGGCCGTCTGCGTATGGAAGCGAAGCCACCAGGAGCGCGGGTTCTTCGCCCCGAAGGTGTCACGCATCTCGCGCGCCCAGATCCGCCGGGCAGCGCGGAACTTCGCGACCTCTTCGAAGAAGTCGTTGTGGCAGTTGAAGAAGAACGATAGCCGCGGCGCGAACTCGTCGACCTCGAGACGGCGGTCGAGGCACCAGCGCACGTACTCCAGGCCGTCGGAAAGCGTGAAGGCCAGCTCCTGGGTCGCCGTCGCGCCGGCCTCCCGGATGTGGTAGCCGGAGATGCTGACGCTGTTCCACTCCGGCATCTGCCGCGCGCCGAACTCGATGGTGTCGGTCACCAGCCGCATCGAAGGCTCGGGCGGGAATATGAACTCCTTCTGCGCGATGTACTCCTTGAGGATGTCGTTCTGCAATGTCCCCCGAAGGCGGCGCACGTCCGCGCCCTGCTTCTCCGCGACGGCGATGTACATCGCCCAGATAGCGGCAGCGGGAGAGTTTATGGTCATGGAAGTCGAGACTCCGGCCAGCGGTATGCCGTCGAGGAGGACTTCCATGTCTGCGAGGGAGGACACGTTGACCCCGCAGCGCCCGAACTCGCCCTCGGCTTCCGGCGAATCGACGTCATAACCGTAAAGAGTGGGCAGGTCGAAGGCGATGGACAGGCCCGTCTGGCCCTGCGACAGCAGGTACTTGAAGCGCTGGTTCGTCTCCTCGGCGCTGCCGAAGCCGGCGAACATGCGCATCGTCCAGAGCCTGCCGCGGTACCCCGTGGGGTGAATGCCGCGCGTGTAGGGATACTCGCCTGGTAGGCCCAGGTCCCGTTCGTAGTCGAAATCAGGGACGTCGGTGGGACCGTACAGGCGGCGGACCGGCCGGCCGGAGGCGGTCACGAAGGCCGCCTGGCGTTCCGGGCCAGCGGCGCGCCGCTCCCACTCGTCTCGCCGGGCCTTCAATCGCTCGATGGTTGTCCTGTCGTACACGTCGCGGCCTCCTGGCGTGGCGCCCTGCGCCGCGCGGACGGCCGCCGCGCCTGGTCTGATCATAAGATCGCGGCCGCAGGAAAAACCCCCGATTACGCTGATTGGCACAGAGATTTCATGGCCCGCCGGGGGTCGGGCTGTCGCTGCCCTACGCGCGACGGAGTGAGCGCAGCGCAGGCTATCCATCGAAAGCTTGAGGCCGGCTTCCTTCGGAGCGACCCTCGGGCAGCCATGTCTGCGCTGGATCGGGCCGAAGCGACAATGACGGCTTTCGCGGGCGGGACTAGCGCATTACGCCGACGCGGACGTCGCGGAAGCGGGCAGCGCTGGCACCGTGCCCGGTGTGCATCACCTGCTCCGGCTGCCCCTTGCCGCAGTTCGGCGTGCCCCAGACCACCCAGCCGTCGCGGTTGACGACCGCGTCGCAGGAGCCCCAGAACCGGGGCGTCATGCCCGTGTAGGTAGCGTTCTTCACCAGGTCGCCGAGCTTGCCGTTCTTGATCTCGCGGGCCAGCTCGGTGCCGAACTGGAAGTTCAGCCGCTTGTCGTCGATGCTCCAGGAGCGGTTAGTCTCCATGTAGAGGCCTTCGTCCGTGTCCGCGATGAGGTCCTCCAGCGTCCACTCCCCCGGTTCCAGGTTCACGTTGGTCATGCGGATCAAGGGGATGCGGTTCCAGCCGCTCGCCCGCATGGCGCCGTTGCTGCGGCCTTCCAGGAGCGCTGGATCGATGGGCGCGCCGGCATCGGCCAGCGTCCGGGCCGCCGGCCCAAGGGTGGCAGCGGTCTCGCGTGAAGTGAGGTAGCCGACGAAGAGGCCATTGCGGACGACAGGCACGCGCTGCGCCGGGACACCTTCGTCGTCGAAACCAAAGGTGCCAAGGCCGCCCGGGATGGTGGCGTCCGCGGTCAGGTTTACGACTTCCGAGCCGTAGCGGAAGACGCCGAGCTTGTCGGTCGTGAGGAAGCTGGTTCCCGCGAAGGCCGCCTCAGTGCCGAGCACGCGGTCCAGCTCGATGGCGTGGCCGCAGCTCTCGTGCACCTGCAGGGCCACCTGGGAGCCGTCGAGGATTACGGTTGTGACGCCGGGCGGGCAGGGCTTGGCCCGCAGCAGCGCCGCCGCCTCCTCGGCGATGCGGCCGGCGTTGCTCGGCAGGTCCCAGCGCTCCACGAACTCCCAGCCTTCCGTGCCCTGGTGGCGGCCGACGCTGTTGGGGTAGCTGCGGTTCTGCACCTCCCCTTCGTCGACGGCGGTCGCTTCCAGGCCGCAACCGGTCTCGACGAGCTCCTGCTCGATGTAGGCGCCCTCGCTGGAGGCGAAGGTCTTGCTTTCGCGCTGGTTGTAGGTGCTGGCTTCCGCCATGACGATGCCCGGGACCGACATCATCGCCTCGCTGCAGCGCACGAGCAGGTCGATCTTCTTGTCCAGCGGCACCGCGAAGGGGTCCTTCTTGACCGGCGTCGCGTACTTCGCGATGTGACGCACGGGTGGACCGATCTCCGCCCGCGGCCCGCGGACCAGGGCCGAAGCCTTCGCGATCTTCACGGCTTGCGCGGCAACGCGGTCGGCCTCCGGCGCCGAGAGGTCGTTGCTCGCGGCGAAACCCCAGTAGCCGTCCACGATGACCCGCACGCCGAAGCCCAGGCCCTCGTCCAGCACCAGGCCCTCGACGTTGCGGTTGCGGACCGTGACCGACTCCGACCGGAAGTGCACCAGGCGCACGTCCACGTAAGACGCGCCGCGCATCCTCGCCGTGTCCAGGGCCCGCATCACGACGTCACGCATGCCGGAATGCCCCCTCATCGCCGTCGAAGACCCACTTCGTCGCCCGGTTCGGGAAGCCCTGGAGAGGCCAGGCATAGACGACCTGCGGCCGCAGGCACCAGAACGGCTCGAAATGGGAAACATCCAACGGGGCGCCTTCCTGGAAGTACTGCGGGTACTTCTCTCGCGACGCCGCCATCGAGGCCGGGCCGAGAGGGTCGGCAGGGTCTGTGACGTACTCGGCCTCGCCTTCGAGGATGATCGCTTCGCTTTCAGTGGGCAGATGGACCGACAGGGCGCGGTTACGGCGCAGGTTCCGCACCCAGCGCGTCCGGTCTGAGCCGCCGAAGCACAGCGCCCCCATCACCCAGACCCCGTCGACCGGCCTCGCGTGCGGCCTGCCGTCCGGCGAGATTGTGCCGAGCCAGTAGTTGCGCGCCGCCTTCAGGCGGTCCTCGACGTAACTCCAGGACAGGAGGACGTCTTCGGAGCCGCCGCGGGCGCCGTATTCGCTGGGAAAGCGCGCCCTGGTGACTGAGGCCCTTTCTTCCGTCATTCCCCTCCTCCTGTCTTGACCGAGTCCCCCATGCAGTAGAGGCGCGCCCGGCCCCGGCTCCGATTCTACCCTTGTTCCTGTTCCAGGGCCGCACCTATACTCCGGTTTGACAGCCCCTTCGGGACGCCGATACGATCCTTGGGCACGGGGAGGCGAACTTTTGGCTTATAAAATCATCGAAACGTGCATCGGCTGCACCGCCTGCACCAAGCGCTGCCCCACCGAAGCCATCACCGGCGTCCGTAACCAGATCCACGTAATCGACCCCGACCTCTGCATCGACTGCGGCGCCTGCGGTGTCGTCTGTCCACCCGAGGCGATCCTGGACGAGTTCGGTGACGTCTGTAAGACCTTCCCGCGCCGAGAGTGGCCCAAGGCAATCGTCATCGAAGACAACTGCATCGGCTCCGGCTGCGAGCTGTGCATCAACGTCTGCCCCTTCGAAGCCCTCGAGCTCGACCTCTCCGGGGAGCGCGTGGGCGACTTCTTCGGCGTGACCAGGGTTATCGAGCGAAAGTGCACCGGCTGCCGTCTCTGCGAGACGGCCTGCGGCTGGGGCGCAATCTACATCGACCC